>JAFRJV010000091.1 GCA_017432075.1 Mogibacterium sp.
AATATCTGCAGGAGCCCAATGGCTGAGTATGTTCTGAAGGATATGGTGCACAGGAGAGGGATCTCTGACCGTTTTGTGATCGATTCTGCTGCAACCAGCCGGGAGGAGATCGGCAATCCGGTCTATCCTCCTGCAAGAAGAAAGCTTGCAGAAAAAGGAGTACCGTGCGGGAATCACAGAGCATGGCAGATGACAAAGTATGATTATGACAGATTCGACATGATCATATGCATGGATTACAATAACATACGGAATATAAAAAGGATCACGGGAGGAGATCCCGACGGCAAGGTCAGTCTTCTGCTCGACTATACGGACAGAGCAGGTGATGAGGTCGCCGATCCGTGGTATACGGGCAACTTCGAGGCCACCTGGCGCGATGTGTCAGAAGGCTGTGAAGGGCTATTGGAACAGATAATGAAAGGAGAATGAGATGGCAACTGTAGAAGAACTCATCAAGCAGTATGATACTGACCCTGAACTTAAGAAAGAAGTGGACGGGATCCTCGCTGATCAGAAGATAACGATGGGAGAATTTCTGGGCTTTGCGAAGAAGCATGATGTTCAGGTGTCACTCGCTGACTTCCCGAAGATAATCGACGAGGCAAAAAAAGCGGGTCTTATCAAATAAAATAGCGGAGCATTATCATGGCAGAGCGTAAAGGCGAAAACCAGAAACTGAAGATGCTGTATCTCGTGCAGCTCTTTTCGAGGGAGACTGACGATACGCACAAGCTTACTATGCCTGAAATAATCACAAAGCTTGCGGCTGAAGGTGTCAACGCTGACCGTAAGACGCTCTATCAGGACTTCGATGAACTGCGCAGGTTCGGTTTCGACATAATCTCTGAGAAAGAAGGACGTAATTATTACTATTACCTCGGCAGCAGGGATTTTGAACTGCCTGAGCTCAAGCTCCTTGTAGACTCGGTACAGTCGGCTAAATTCATAACTGACAAGAAATCAGATCAGCTGATCAAGAAACTGGAATCCCTGGTCAGCAAATATGAGGGCTCGCAGCTCCACAGGCAAGTGATAATCTCCGGCCGGGTGAAGACCATGAACGAGAGCATCTACTATAACGTAGATAAGATACACGCGGCTATCGGCGAAGACAAGCAGATACGTTTCAAGTATTTCGACTGGAATCTCAAAAAAGAGATGGAGCCGCGCTATGACGGTAAATGGTACCGGCTGAGTCCGTGGGCTCTCATGTGGGATGATGAAAAATATTACCTTGTAGCCTACGATTCAAAGCATGAGACTATCATCCACTACCGCGTCGACAAGATGACACAGATCGGGATACTTGACGAAAAGCGCGAAGGACACGAAGCTTTCAGGAAGTTCAACATTGCGCACTACACAAACACTCTGTTCGGTATGTTTGCGGGAGATGAGACAAAAGTCACAATTGAAGCAGAAAACCGTCTGGTAAGTGTATTTATCGACCGCTTCGGCAAGGATATAATAATCGCGCCAATAGACGGGGATCATTTCCGCACGACTGTCACGGTGGCTGTCAGCAAACAGTTCTTCGGCTGGATCATGGCCATTGACGGCGATGTGAAGGTTGTTGCACCTGACAGCGTAGTGAAGCAGATCAGGGCAGAGATAGAACGACTGGCAGAGAAGTATAAATGATCAAAGGTGCTACAAGAAAGAGGACATATAAGGCGATATACCGGCTGCTCGACAGAGTTTCGCCGGTCCCTTTCGATTGCGGTACTATATGCGGCGCGGCCTGCTGCAACGCTGCATATACGGATGAAGACATGGGGATCATGCTGCTCCCGGGCGAGGAAAAGATACACGACAAACATGCGGACTGGCTCATCTGGGACTCATTGAGTACAGACGAGTATGAGCTGCCGGGTTCATGGAAAGGGAAGATCTTCTTCGTGAGATGCAAGACTCCTCCTCACTGTCCGAGGCACATGAGGCCGATCCAGTGCAGGAGCTTTCCGCTGCTTCCTCATCTGGACGAGGATGGAACTCTCCGGCTGGTCTTCAATGATTATGAGCTGCCGTATGCCTGTCCTATGATAGAAGAAGAAACAGAGCTTGATGAGCGCTTTGTGCAGGCTACGTATACTGCGTGGAAGCATCTGATTCGTGATCCGCTTATATACGACATGGTCTGGGGAGACTCACGCGAAAGAGATAAGGACGCTGATGAGTAGGAAAACCGCAGAACGCATTGCTGAATATGTGAAGGAAGCCGGCGGAAGGGTGTTCTATGTCGGCGGTTTTGTGCGGGACAGGCTGCTCGGGATCGATAATAAGGATTTGGATATCGAGGTGCACGGGATAACACCGGAAGCGCTGTATGGGATACTTGAGAAGACAGGTGAGCCACTGTCCTATGGAAAGAGCTTCGGCGTATATGCATTGAAAGGTGAAGACCTGGATATCGCAATGCCGCGGCGGGAGCGCGCGACAGGCACGGGACACAGGGACTTCGATGTGAATGTAGACCCGTTTATCGGAACACGCGAGGCGGCGAGGCGCCGCGACTTTACAATTAACGCGATGATGGAAGATGTGCTGACAGGCGAGATCGTTGATCACTTCGGCGGCCGCCGCGACCTCGATGAAGGGGTCATCAGGCATATCGACCCGGTCACCTTCATCGAGGACCCTCTGAGGGTACTGCGCGGAGCGCAGTTCGCGGCGAGATTCAATTTTACGATCGCACCCGACACCATAGAACTGTGCAGAGGTATCGATCTTTCGACACTTTCGAGAGAGCGTGTCGAGGAGGAACTCAAAAAGGCGCTTCTCAAGGCAGCCAAACCATCCGTATTCTTTGAGTCGCTTCGCGCTATGGATCAGCTCAATGTATGGTTCCCGGAGCTGAAGCAGACGATAGGCCTTGAGCAGGATCCGGTATTCCATCCTGAGGGAGATGTTTGGACACATACCATGGAGGTCATAGACAGGGCTGCAGCATTCAGGGATCGCGTATCTGAACCATACAGGTTCATGCTGCTTGCGCTTACACATGATCTCGGCAAGATAGTAACGACAGAAGAAAAGAATGGGCGGATCCACGCCTATGAGCATGAGGTGAAGGGAATGCCTCTCGTAGAGGCGTTCATCGGCAGGCTCACAAATGAAAAGGATATAAAGGACTATGTGTTCAACATGGTGCCGCTCCACATGAGACCGAATGTAGCCGCATATTCCAAGCCGGTGATGAAATCCACCAACAGGATGTTCGACGCAGCGGCAGCCCCTGAAGATCTCATCTGGTTCGCCGAAGCAGACAAGCCGGTGGTCTCGGGCACGGATTCTTTCACCGGAGACAGGGATTTCCTGCTTGAAAGGCTGAAGACCTACGAGGAAACGATGGAGAAACCATATGTAATGGGGCGCGACCTTATTGAAGCAGGTCTGGAGCCGGGAGAAGACTTCGGCGAGTTTCTCGCATATGCCCATAAGCTGAGGCTTGCAGGTATAGAAAAAGAGTCCGCCCTGAAACAGGTGCTGACATACGCAAGAAAAATGCGGAAAATCAAACGCTGAAATGATTTATCATAGTAACGGAGGCAGAAGAATGGGACTGTTCAGCAAGAAGAAAACCGAATATCCAAAAATACCGCAGGGTGATTATGTTCCAGTGCTCAGGTGCAGCATCTGTACAGGAGAGCAGGTGCTCTGCGTGAGGGAACGCGGCAGCAACAAACTGCTGGAATTGATGCTGATAAAATCACCTGCACAGCTGGAGGGCTTCTGTGCTGCGAACGGGATATCACAGGATGATATAGAAAAAGTTTATTAGCACCGCGGAAACTGCACAGATAATTTTAGTCTCGGATATGGCAAATTATCCGAGTCTTTTTTTATTGGGTATGATACAATTTATACGGTATGCATATAATGCAAAACTGTGTAAAAAAAGCAATTATTGAGAGGGAGAAAGTAATGGAAACCAGACAAGACAAGCTTATAAAGCTTGCGACCGAGATGGCAAATAAGGGCGAGCTGAAGATCACTCCTGAAAGCGCGGAGTATCAGCTGCTCGATTACCTGCTGACCGATGATGAGCTTGCGGTCATGAGCGAGATGAAACTCGTCATGCCTTCTACTGCAAGGGGACTGGCAAAGAAAACGGGCATGCCTGTCGATAAGGTCAAACGAATTCTTGAAGGCTGCGCAGACAAGGCGTATTTCATGGATGTGAAGCTCGGAAAGGGCGGTGCAAAGATATACCTGCTTGTTCCGTTCGCACCGGGAATCTTCGAATTCCAGCTGGCAAGAAGCAATGAGTACAACGAATCGCATCCTGAGATCTCATACTTATTCCAGAGGCATGCTTTCGAATCCTACGGACAGGTCGCTGCATCGATGCCTATGGGCGTCGGTATCATGAGAGTCGTTCCGGTTGAAAGCGCTCTTCCGGCAGGCACAAAGGTCATGACCATGGAGAGGCTCAGTACACTGATTGAGACAACAGTCGGAGGTGCATTCTGCAGAGTTCCGTGCCAGTGCCGCAGGGTCCGCCGCATCATGGGTGAAGGAACAGGCGACCTTGAAGACGGAATGTGCATCTACATGGGCCTGCTCGCAGAGACCATGATCAGACACGGCCGCGGAGAAAAGCTCACAAAGGAGCAGGTCTATGAGCACCTCGAGAGAACCGAGGCTCTGGGCTGCATCCATCAGATAACAACACTTGAGAGCGGCATCTCGTTTGCTATCTGCAACTGTCAGCCTCAGAGCTGCATGGCTATCGGAAGCGCCACATACTACGGCGCGCCTAACATGGTCCGCAGCAACTACGTTGCTGAGATCGACAAGGATAAGTGCGTAGCCTGCGGACAGTGCGTAGAGACATGCGCAAATAACGCCCTCAGACTCGGACAGAAGATCTGCTCAAAGACACCTATCGTTCAGATCCCGACAGAACTTCCTGATGAGCAGGAGTGGGGTCCTGAAAGATATGATGCCGATTACAGAGACCACAGAAAGAACGTGGTCGAGACAGGTACATCGCCATGCAAGACAACATGTCCGGCACACATTGCTATCCAGGGATATATAAGACTGGCTGCTCAGGGCAAGTACATGGAAGCCCTTGAGCTCATCAAGAAAGAGAACCCGCTGCCTGCAGTCTGCGGACGCATCTGCCCGCATAACTGCGAGAACGAGTGCACAAGAGGCGAGATCGATCAGGCTGTTGCCATCGATGAGGTAAAGAGATTCATCGCCGACAGAGAGATCGAGGCATCAAAGAGATTCATTCCAAAAAAGCTCTGGGATCATGACAAGAAGATCGCTGTCATCGGGTCCGGCCCTGCAGGAATCTCCTGCGCTTACTATCTGGCAGCAGGCGGATATAAAGTAACTGTATTTGAAAAGGAAAAGAGACCGGGCGGAATGCTCGTAAACGGCATCCCTGCGTTCAGACTCGAGAAGGATGTAGTAGATGCAGAGATCGATGTTCTGAGAGCGCTCGGAGTTGAGTTTAAGTGCGGAGTGGAAGTCGGTACAGACGTGACCATTCCTGAGCTCCGTGAGCAGGGATTCGATGCATTCTACCTCGGTATCGGACTCCAGAACTGCGGAAAGCTCGGTATCCCGGGCGATGATGCAAAGGGAGTAGTCGCCGGTGTTGAGTTCCTTAAGGACATCAACCGCGGCAATGAAGTTGAACTCAGCGGCAATGTCGTAGTTATCGGCGGCGGAAGCATCGGAGCTGACGTAGCGCGTACAGCTAAGAGATACGGCGCAAAGAAGGTAGACCTCTACTGCCTCGAATCATACGATGAGATGCCTATGGGAGAAGAAGACCAGGCATACTGCAAGGAAGACGGTATCAACATCCATGACGGATGGGGACAGACAGAGATCGCCACAACGAAAGACGGAAGAGTCAAGAGCATCAGGTTCCGCAAGTGCACGAGTGTCAAGAATGAGGAAGGCAGATTCGATCCTAAGTTTGACGACAGCGTTACGGAAGAAGCAAGATGCCAGATGGTGCTGTACTGCATCGGTCAGAGACCTGACTGGGGCAAGCTGCTCACAGGTGTCAATGTTGAGACAGACAAGAGGGGACTCGTTATCGCAGATCCTCTTACATATCAGACAAGTGAACCTGATATCTTCGCAGGCGGAGACATCTACACAGGACAGAAGTTCTGCATCGATGCCATTGCTGCAGGCAAAGAGGCTTCGATTTCCATCAACCGTTTCGTATGGCCTGGCCACAGCCTGACTCTCGCAAGAGACAGAAGAGAGTACAAGGCACTTGATAAGTCCGACCTCGACTTCGACCACATCAGCTGGGACAACATCAAGCGTCAGGTACCTAAGGTAGACGCTTCCAAGGTTGGCACAAAGCGCAACGAGAGCCTCACTTTCACTGAAGAGCAGCTCAAGGCTGAGACAGCCCGCTGCCTCGGATGCGGAGCTACACAGGTAGACCAGAACAGATGCATCGGATGCGGAGTCTGCACAACAAGGTGCAAGTTCGACGCTATCCATCTCATCAAGAAGTTCAACGAACCGGTACACTCGATCCGCTTCCGTAAGAATTACGTTGAGAACTACCGCAAGAACCGTGAGATGAAGATCGCGGTCAAGAAGTTCATTGAAAAAGATAACAACAGAGGCGACGCAGGCAAGCGTTAAAGGAGCACTTAAAAATGCATGAACTTACGCTGCTTTACGGTGTCGTAGACAAAGTCGGAAAAGTAGTAGAAGAAAACGGCCTCGATCACGTCGATGCGATAGTGATCGAGGTCGGTGAAGCTACATCCGTGATCCCCGAGTTCCTACAGGACGGTTATGAAGTAATCTCTGATGATTACGATTTCCTCAGAGGCTCGGAGTTGATCATTGAAAAGATAAAGGCCATAGGCCTTTGCCGGAATTGCGGAACAGAGTTCCCTGTGGTTGAAAACAAGGGCTTGTGTCCGAAGTGCGGCAGCTTCGATAAAGATATTATTGAGGGTACGGACTTCTTCATCAGGGAGGTCCGTATCCTCGAAAAATAAAAGGGACAGGAACCTGATTAAAGGATGGTAGAAACTTCCGGGATGATCTTAAAAATGTCATTGATCACACTCGCTTATGCGGCGGTGACATTTTTGCTGTGGAAAGCTGTCAAAGACAGAAAACTCAGTGTTGGAGACAGGATCGGACTTGGCTTCCTTTACGGTATTCTTTCCGTTTTTTCGACACATTTCGGGATAGACTACGGCGATATGGTGCTCAATGTGCGTGACCTCGCCCCGATGGCTGCCGGACTTTATTTTGATCCGGTATCCGGTATCATCGCGGGCCTGATCGGAGGAATCGAGCGCTATATTGCAGGAACTTATTTTGATGTAGGCGCATATACGACTGTCGCATGCAGTATTTCTACATGCCTGGCCGGATTCTTTGCGGCCTTTCTCAATAAGTTTATATTCAAAGGGGAAAAACCTTCGATCGCGTATGCATTCTTTATGGGTGCTGTGATCGAAGTCTTCCATATGTATGTTGTATTCGTTACACACAGGGACGACATGAGAATGGCATTCCTGGTCGTAAGGACATGCTCTGTGCCGATGATACTCTTCAGCGGCCTGGGACTCATGCTGTGCACCATCGCGATCAACAAGAAGCTTGGTAAACTTCACTCCCCGTGGGTCTCCATCCCTCCGGAAGAAGTGCCTGTATCCAACAGATTCCAGACATGGATGTTCTGTGCTACGGTCTTTGTCCTGATTACCAACTTCGGATTCAATTATTCAATGCAGACCGCATCTGCGCTGCAGGAGGGAAAACTCGATCTGGCATCTGCATCGTTTGATATTGGTAATTCAGTTGCGTGGATTCACCAGAATGGCGGTCGTACCAATTACTACTCACACTTCGTAGGGACCGGAGGCACATTTGCAGTTCTCGATGAGAATGAGGAGCTGATCGCCGGCACCCAGTTCGACAAGTATTTCAGTGATGATATCAAAGAGCTGATGCTGACTCATAAAAATGGGGAATACTTCAGGGCTGAGGTCATGGGGCAGAAAGCATACTGCCTGTCAAGAACCACGGAAGAAGGATTCAGGGTGTTTACTCAGATACCTATGAATGAGGTATTTGACGGACGTGATATCCAGGCATATGAGACCATGCTGGCAGACATACTGGTCTTTACTGTCATCTATGTTCTGATATCACTGCTTGTGCAGAACATGGTCGTGGATAACCTGCTGCGTGTAAATAAGTCGCTGAATAAGATCACTGAGGGTGATCTGAACGAAAAGGTAGATGTCTATACTTCGTCGGAATTTGCTTCACTTTCCGATGACATCAATCTTACGGTAGATGCGCTGAAGGGATACATCGACGCAGCTAAAAAGCGCATTGAGCAGGAGCTTCTGCTGGCGCACAATATACAGGCTGCAGCTCTTCCGAAGAACTTCACATTCACCCGAAAAGGATTCGAGCTGTTTGCAACCATGGATCCGGCCAGAGAGGTCGGGGGAGACTTTTACGATTTCTTCTTTGTGGCTGCAGACAAGATCGCTTTGGTGATCGCCGATGTATCGGACAAAGGTGTGCCGGCTTCGCTGTTCATGATGCGCAGCAAGACCGCGATCAGAGGACTTGCTGAATCCGGATCTGAACCTGAAGAGATATTCTACAGGGTAAATAACGAACTTTGTGAAGGAAACGAACTGAACATGTTCGTGACAGTCTGGATGGGCATCCTCGATCTGAACACCGGAGACATGAGGTGCCTGAACGCAGGCCACGAATATCCGGCGGTCATGAGAAACAACGGAGATTACGAGGTCTTCAGAGACAAGCACCATCTTCCTCTCGGAGCGATGAAAGATATGAAGTACACCGGATATGACATGCATCTGGATCCGGGAGACTGTCTGTATGTTTACACAGACGGCATTCCTGACGCGATCAATGTAAATGAGGAGGAGTATGGCCTTGAACGCTTGCTGAATGCTCTGAATACTTACAAGGATGCTTCCATGGAAGGACTGCTCCAGGGCGTCAAGGCCGATCAGGATGCTTTCGTGGGAGAGGCTGATCAGTTCGACGATATAACCATGTTAGGGTTCAGATATAACGGACCGCAGGATGAATAATAGTGGATAACAGGGACAAGGAGGCATGAGCAATGAAATGTGCAATCTACGGAGCCGGATCGCTCGGCACCATACTCGGAGCATACCTTACGAAAAACGGTTTTCCCATCGAACTGGTGAACCGCAATGTGAAACACGTTGAAGCGCTGCAGAAAAACGGAGCTCATATCTCAGGGACCGTAGATTTCACGACACCTGTGAACGCTATACTTCCTGATCAGATGAAAGGGCCTTACGACATCATCTTTCTGATGACGAAGCAGCTTCACAATCCTGAAGTCGTCACCATGCTCAAGCCAATGCTGGCAGATGACGGCGTTATTGTGACTCTTCAGAACGGCATACCTGAACCGGGCATAGCCGAGATAGTCGGAGAAGACAGAACGATCGGATGCACAGTTGAATGGGGCGCCACAATGACGGAGCCGGGCAACTGCGAGCTTACCAGTGATCCTGACAGTCTGTCGTTCCACATGGGCGGCATGAAGGGCATTTCGGAGCAGAGTCTCAATAAGGTCAAAGAGGTTCTTGAGCACATGTGCCCGGTAGACATTGAGGACAATCTCCTCGGAGCACGATGGTCGAAGCTGCTTATCAACGCTACGTATTCAGGCCTCGGTACTGTCATAGGCGGCACCTTCGGTGATGTAGCCGGCTGGAAGCCTGCTACTAAGGTCGCTGTAAAATGCATGAAGGAGTGCATCGATGTAGCGCGTGCCGGCGGCGTGGAATTCGCACCTGTACAGGGTAAGGACATCACAAAGCTCTTCGACTACAACAACCGGGCAAAGCAGAAATTTGCAGAGCTGCTGGTGCCGATAGCCATGAAGAAGCACTTCGGTATAGTGCCGTCGATGCTGCAGGATCTCCAAAAGGGAAAGCCTTGCGAAGTTGACGCCATTAACGGAGTTGTCTGCGAGTGGGGCAAAAAATACGGAGTCCCTACACCGGTCAATGACAGGATCGTAGAGGTCATCAAAAAAGAGCAGAACGAGGGGCTGAGGCCTATGCTGGCCAATATACAGTTCTTCGAAGAATTCTATAAATAAAAAGTGACGCAGACCCGCCTCACAGGCGGGTCCTTTTGTAAAAAGAGGGTATTGATCATGGACCTTGTGATACACGATCTCACTCACGCAGAATGGGATAAGATCAGCAGCGATTACGCCGGCTGGAATGTCGTTACGGATAATGGCAGTATGCATCCCTGCATAGGGTGCTTTTCGTGCTGGAACAGAACGCCGGGCAGATGCGCAATACATGATGGTTATGAGAACATGGGCAGCCTTATCCACCAGGCCGGTGAGGTTGTCGTCATCAGCAAATACACATACGGCGGATTCTCGGGATCAGTCAAAGGCGTGTTTGACCGCTGCCTTGGCTATGTTCTGCCTCAGTTTGAGATCACTAAAGGGGAAACGCATCATAAGAAACGCTTCGATGAGGACAAGCCGTTCACATTCATCTTCTACGGACCGGGGCTGACAGATGACGAAAAAGAAAGCGCAAGGCGGTATGTAAAGGCGGTATGCACCAATATCCGCGGGCATGTCAGGGATGTGATTTTCAGGGAGTGCGAGGAAGCAGAGGCAAAGCCTGAAGCAAGGATCCCTGAAAAACCGGCAGCAAAAGAGACGGGAAAGGTTATACTTCTCAACGGGAGCATGCGAAATATCAACGGCAACTCCGCCAAGCTGGCGCGCACGCTGTCCTCGAGGCTCAAAGCTGTCAGTGAGATCATAGATCTCAAACCATATCTTAATGACCTCGACGGGCTGATAAACATTCTTGATGAAGCCCGTACTATAGTGCTTTGTGTCCCGCTGTACGTAGACGGGCTGCCGTCACGGGTAATAAAGCTGATGGAAAGAATGGAGCAGAGCAATACCGGGCCGAAGCGGATCTACCTGCTTGCCAATATGGGGCTGTATGAAAGCAGTCAGCTGGATAATCTGTTCGGCGCCGTGAAGCGATGGTGTTCAAAGGCAGACTATAAGTATTGCGGCGGGCTTGGTATCAGCGCCGGGGAGCTGATGGGAACGCTGATGGAAGCGATCCCGTTCAGCAGAGGGACTACAAAAAAAGCATCACAGGGGATGGACTTGCTGGTGCAGGCTATCGACAATGACGAGACTATGGCGGATATATACGCGGAGCCGTTTGCATTCCCGAGGTGGCTCTACGTATGGATAGCAAATACCAACTGGAATCGCACCTCCAGAAAAAACGGCATAAAACCGAAAGATATGTTTACAAGGGATATTTAGCAGGTAATAAAAATGACAGAGACAAAAGTATATGTAGGTCTGAATGATTCGGTCGAGAAAAAACAGTTGCTGGAGACAGAAAAGTATATAAATGTTCTGAGGAATGTATGCTATGCGTATAACACGCCGTTTTCCTTTGCCGTGGAAGAGGGCGGATACATTCATGAGAGCGGAGAATATACGAAAGAGACGACGCTGGTGCTTACACTGATCGATGTCGACAGAACCAAAGTAAATGAGATAGCCAAGGATCTGTGTTCGTTCTTCCATCAGGAATCTGTACTGATAACCGAGAATCTCGTCAGGACATACTATGTCAGTGAAACACTGTAATATAAAGAAAAAACTCAGGATATCGATCTGTGTATTATTGTGCCTGATGCTGTGTCTGTCCGGATGCAGGGCAGACCGGGCTTCAAAAGCGAGCCGCAGTGGTGACAGCTGCCGTACTGTATACGAGATCTTTGTCTGTTCGTTCTGCGATTCAGACGGCGATGGGATCGGTGATCTTAACGGTGTCCGTTCAAAGATGGATTACATTTCAGACCTTGGCTTTGATGCGATCTGGCTTACTCCGGTACATCCGTCTGCTACGTATCACAAGTACGATGTGGATGACTATCGTGCCATCGATCCTTCTTTCGGTACCATGGAGGATTACGAAGCTCTTTTGAAAGAGTGTCATGATAAAGGCATTCGTGTGTATATGGATCTGGTGCTGAACCATACTTCGGAAGAACATGAATGGTTCAGGGCTGCATCAGATTATCTTCACGAACTTCCATCGGGCTGGGAACCTGATACTTCATACTGCAAGTATTTCGATTATTACAATTTTTCCCGGCAGGCTCTGGACGGATACACTTATCTCGAAGGCACCGAGTGGTTCTACGAGGCCGGGTTCTGGTCTGAGATGCCGGATCTGAACCTCAGCAGCGAGGCTGTGAGAGCCGAGATACGCGACATAATGGCGTTCTGGCTGGACAAGGGCGTTGACGGGTTCAGGCTCGACGCTGTAACGGCATACTATGCGAATGACACAAGTGCAAATACTGAGTTCCTGCGATATCTGAAAGAGACCGCCCGCAGCATCGATCCTGAATGCTATATCGTCGGAGAAGCATGGACTGACAGAGATACCATTGCCGCACTGTATACAAGCGGGATCGACTCTCTCTTTGAATTCCCGTTTGCAGGTGAAGGGGGCCTGATAGCAAGGACACTCAACGGAAGCAGCAGGGCATCTGATTACGTAGACGGAATGGTGTGGGCTGAAGATGCATATGGCAGGGCAAATCCGGGCTATACCGGCGCGCCGTTCTATACGAATCACGACATGAACAGAAGCGCTTCATACTATCCGGAGGACAACGGTCCTGTAACAAAGATGGCATATGCCATGAGCCTGCTCATGACCGGCAATGCGTTTGTCTATTACGGTGAAGAGATCGGAATGGAAGGTGCCGGCAAAGACGAGAATAAGAGGGCTCCAATGTACTGGAGCGATGATAACGAAGATCCTGACATGTGCGCGGGTCCGCCGGATGCAGATGAAGTGCAGATGAAGTTCCCGCCTCTTGCAGATCAGATAAAGGATAAACAGTCAGTTTACAGCTGGTTCAAAGAGGTGATACGCGTTCGTAATGCTTACCCGGCGATATCAAGTGGAACTACTGAGAAAGCGGACTTTATCTGTGATGATGACGTAGCAGCATTTTTCAGGAGAAGCGATACGGAAGAGGATGTTCTTATCGTCATGAACCTGCGCGGGCAGCCGGCCCGTAAGGACCTTTCAACACTCGGAAAAGACTTCAGACTTTCCGAGATGCTTTGTACCGGTGGTGAGAAGATCACATATAAGAAAAGCACAGTGACCATGCCGGCTTACAGCATAGCAGTGTTTACCCGGAGGTAATAATGTATAAATATGAGACCCATTGCCATACTGCACCGGTCAGTAAGTGCGGTAAGGCTTCAGTAAAAGACACGGTGAGCTTTTATAAGCAGCTCGGATATGACGGAATATTTATAACGAACCACTTTCTGGACGGCAACATAAATCCTGAAGCGCGGGTCCTGCCTTATCACGATCAGATAGACTATTACTTTTCAGATTATGAAGAAGCCGTCCGCGCCGGGTCAGCCATCGGAATAAAAGTGTTCCAGGGCGTAGAGCTTTCATACAGGGGAACTGATTTCCTGATATACGGACTGGAAAAGGAATGGTACAAGGCGCATCCTGAGATACTTGAGATGGAGAAAACCGAAGAGCTGCCGTTCATGATGAAAGCCGGGGCTTTTGTGATACAGGCACATCCGTACAGAGAGGCTCATTACATAGACCATATCCGCCTGTTTCCAAGATCTGTCCACGGAGCTGAAGTGATCAACTCCAACCAGGCATGGGAATCAAATGAAATGGCGGATATATATGCGGAAAAATACGGCCTGCTGAAAACTGCCGGGTCGGATAACCACTGGGGAAACAATGCCTTTGAAAAAATGCGGGAAAAGGGATACAGACCTCAGCTGGCAGCTATGTACAGCGAAAAGGAAATAAACAGTGTTCAGGACTTTATCAGCAGAGTGAAAGACGGAACACTGAGAACATGCCTCGTCGATGAGAACGGGGCTATCCACTATGACTATTAAAGAGCGGAAACAGGGATATACCCAAAACAACAGAAAAAACCGGCCCGGGATCAATGATCCGGACCGGTTTTATGGTGTCCCGGACGTGAGTGTAATAGAACTACTGTCAGGGTTATTGTCGAAGTATCTCTCTATATCTGCAGCTTCATAGTCGGATACCTTGCCTTTCCTGTCTGAATTATTCAGGAATATATCGAAGCGATCGTCGTACAAATATATACGGTCTATCAGGAGATTTACCAGAAGCTTCTGGTATTCGAGATCATCACGGCTGCCTTCTCTTATAGATAGAAAGAAGTTACGTGCCAGGCCAGGGTCGATTTTCATCTGTTTAGCCTGTTCCTTCTGTAATTGTTTATTCAGTTCTTCGAGTTCTCCTTCGCGTTTTTTGAGTCGGCCAGCTACACTTGTAGAATTTATACCGGTCTCAAGCTGATCGAGTAGAACTTCGATTTTTTTCTCTGTTTCTTTTATTTCTTCTCTTAGCCTGATAACAGCTGAACTTTCCAGGTCTTTTTGATTCTGGATTTCGACTTCCTTAATGATTTTGTCAATTACGTCATCAGCAAGAAGCTGGCGACACACATCAAGAATCAGGGGTTCCAGGAAGTCCTTTCTGACATTTTTCTTAGTACACTTTTTTGGAGACTTTAAGCACTTATAATATCTGTATGTTTTGCCGGTTCCAGATGTACCTGACACGCCGTCCATAGGATCCTTACAGTGACCGCAAAACAACTTTCCGGAAAGCAGATAGTCCTCAATAGCTGGGCGATGTCCGTGCTTTCGGTTTTCCCTGATCTCCTGCACCTCGTCAAACAATTCATCGCTGATTATTCTCGGAACACCTCCAGGGATACGTATATTGTCGTAAATATAGATTCCTTTATACATTTCGTTGCTTAGTACAGTTGACAGGGAACCCCGCTTGAAAGGATTACCAAGCTGCGTTTTGATACCGCGGTCATTTAGGTCGTCCATTATTGATTGTATTGTTTCGCCTGAAGCAACACGCTCATATATCTCCAATACTATGGGAGCCCTTTGCTCATCCAGTATAAAGTGGTCATTATCGTCAACAGCATAGCCCATAGGAATCGTGCTGCCGTTGTATTTACATTGCTCAGCTCTCTGGAGCATCCCGCGTGTTACCTTTTCGGACAGCTGAGCACTGAACCACTGGCTGATCGTCTCCAGCATACCTTCCGTGATAATGCCGGAACTGTCGGCTGCAATGTTCTCCTTGGCAGAAACGACTCTTACTCCGTGATCAGCAAGTATCTTCTTGTAGTAGCCGGAGTCATTCTTGTTACGTGCAAAACGATCCAACTGATATACGAGAATGACTTCAAAGTTACCGAACTCGCTGTCAGCAATCATATGAAGAAACTCTGGCCGCCTGTCCGTCTTCGCGCTCTGCGCCCTGTCAATATACTCATGCACAATAAGAAGGTTGTTAGCAGCCGCATAGCGCTTACACTCTTCTATCTGTCCCTCGATAGACATTTCGTTCTGTTTATCTGAACTGTATCTTGCATATATTACTGCATTCTTCATATAAATCGACTTACCTCAAAACCAACTTATCATTCCCCAGCAGGGTAGTTATCGTTTTTTTATACTCATCTATATCCGAAAGTCTTGTGATTGTAGTGATTCGCTTGCCGGCATCTTTACTGCTGGCTCCGCAGTGATACACTTTCATATCAGTTGTATCATTATCAATCACTATGTATCTGTCGTGCGCTTTGTCTCTTGACTTTATGAAGTCTATGGCTTTGGATGGATATTCAGTCAGAAAATCTTTGTACTCGGATAGTTTTAATATCCTTAGTTTATTATCGCTGATGATCGTTAGTTTCACGCCTGGCTTCGCGTGTACAAGATGGTGAAGTGTCTTAACACCAATATAATCATCAATGACGATAATAGACTTCTTTGCGCTTTTATATATCTTCTGATATGCGATATCTGCCTTGAACGGCTCACCATTAAGAATAAGGATCTCTTCATTCTTGATGCCTCGGTCAAACAGCTTCATGAAATCTGACAAATCATTGTGTGATACCATGCTTTCTTCAATACGTCTTATCGCCATGGTATTTTCGGCGGTTTGTGCGGAAATTGAAAGCAATTGCTGATTAACGATTAAAGCAGGATTTTCATTGATATAGTCCTTCATGTGTTTGAACAGCCTGATCAACGCTTTGCTTTGCCTGACTGCAAGATCTCCTCGGAGAACTGTCATGAGCATATAGATGCCTTGCTCTGTAAATGCATATGGAAGCTTTCTGCGACCGCCCCAACTTGAAGTCGAAAAAATCGTCTTCAAGTTGTCATATTCCTCTTTTGATAGTTGAAACATAAAATCATCATCAAACTTCTCTTTGTTGTTTCTGACCTGCTCCATGAATCTCTTGTGCTCGTATCCATAGATATCAGCTAAATCAAAGCTAAGCATGACCTGTTGCCCGCGAATGTTGTAGATTTTCTCACGAAGAGATTGCTCATCAGCAATAGCCACCGGGACAATAGCTGCGCCATTATGATTATCGTTCATAAGAATCCTTTCAGAAGTTAATTTATATCCATGCTGATAACAGCTGGCTGATGTTGAAAATTTCAATATCAAATAATCGATCCAAAACACCTCGAATCCGAGGTGTTTGAGCAAAGGCTATTTCTTTGTTTCTTTTTCACTCTGCTGCTCTTTGTACAGTTGAAGGATTTTCAGCAGGTCATTTTCGCTGTATATGGCAGTGTTGTCTCTTACTTCCATCGGCTTGTCCTGAGCTCCAGAGTTCAGGTTGTAATAATAGCCGTCCTTGTTTTCCGCATCCTCTCTGAGCATCGGATATTTATATCTCCATTCATCATACTCATCTTTAGATATGCTGCCTGTCGTCAGCTTGTTTTTCATGACATACCATGCTCTGAGATCGTCGGCTACTTCCTTGTTGTATTTCGGAAGGTTGATATCCTGCTTTAAGCATATGTGTCCATCAAGGACTGTAACGGTTAGTCCATATAAATCTTCCAACTGAAAAAGGGTGTGCATAAGACCGATTTTTGTATCTATGTCCGGGTTCTGGATAGCTTCCGGAGCAACATCAAATATTTCCGCAAACTGATCTATTACATCTTTTCTCGGCTCGCGCCGATTCCATTCGTACTGAGCAACTCTGACATTGGTCGATTTCCCAGTAAAAGCCATTGACTCCCCAAGTTCCGCTTGTGTTAATCCCTTGCGATGCCTAAAAAAACGAATTCTTTCTCCTGTTGACATTTCAGATACCTCTCTTTCTGAGGGGATTGTAGCATATTCTTATAACATATGCAAGAAAAATATATCGGAAAAGATTATATAAATGCTTGACTATGTCAGAAAAAGTTATATAATGATCTACTTCCTAAAAAATAGCTATTAAAAAGATAGAAATACATGGAGAGGCTAACGCCTTCCAGCAACGATACAACTTATCACTTTGCAACACAGGAAAGGAGGTTTTATGGAGCCAGGGGAAAGACAGATAAGACAATTTGTCAGAGCCATTATGCCAAAACTGTATGAGCTACAGGCCTTATATAACTGGATCGATGAACTGGACAACAGAAAGCCATATGAACATCAGCACCAACGAGGGCATAGTCAAGAATCGATAAGGATCCAAAGGCTCAGGCAGAGAGAGCAAGCAAGGACTGCGTAAGTGAAAAATCAATGGAGAGAGGAGGAATGCGGATGACTATAATGACACCAATTAAGGCAATAAGAGCAAAATGTCTCGATTGCAGCTGCGACGAGAAGAAAGAAGTCAGATTGTGTCCGATTGAGAGGTGCCCACTATGGCCGTACAGGATGGGAAAACGTCCGGAAAAGGATGCAAATATTGATGACAAGAATTGAAAACAAAAAAGTTGAGATAGCTGACACTTTTTTTGGAAATACGCTCCTGAGAAGGCAGTTTTTGAAAGGGTATGGAAATAGCATAAATGAATACGGAGGTTAATTAATGACAGAAAACAACTACAAGATTATCAATATGGACGATGTGGAGATAGAGCAGGTCGAATGGCTTTGGGAGGGATTTATCCCGGTTGGCAAACTGACGATGCTGCATGGAGATCCGGGCAAAGGAAAGACCATGGCTATGCTCAACCTGATTGCGGCGTTTACAACAGGAAGAGCGTTGCTTGATCCACCGGGAAGTCCACAGATCAGAGAACCTATCAACGTGATTTATCAGACAGCTGAGGATGGGCTTGCCGACACTGTAAAGCCAAGACTCGTTGCTGCCGGGGCAGACTGTAGCAGAATCTCGGTCATCGATGAAGGGGAGAAGATGCTCAGCATGACAGACGAAAGGCTGATATGGGCGATTAGAGAGACCGAGGCAGGGCTGGTGGTGCTTGATCCGCTTCAGGCATACCTCGGAGAGAATGTCGACATGCACAGAGCCAATGAGGTCAGACCAAGACTGAAGCGCCTTGGTGATATGGCGGCCGAAAACAGGTGCGGCATGGTGCTGGTCGGACATCTGAACAAGAAAGATACCGCTAAGCCAGAATACAGAGGCCTGGGTTCGATGGACTTCACTGCTGCGGCGCGCAGCGTGATCCTATGTGCAGAGGCTCCGCGAGAGAGAGACGTCAGAGTGCTAGCATCAACAAAGTGTTCACTTACGTATCCGCCTGACCCAGTAGCATTCCGGCTGAGTAAGGACAAAGGCTTCGAATGGGAAGGCACTTACGACATCACGGCAGAGGAACTGCTGCAGAATACAAGGACCAAAGGACAGAAGACGGTAGAGGCAAAAGAGTTCCTTGCAGCAGAGCTTCCGGAGCCGGGGGAATATATTCCAAGTGCTGAGCTGTTGGAGAGGGCAAAAGAAAAGAAGATCGCGGAAAAGACTCTGCGCAATGCAATGAAGGACCTCGGTATCACATCCCATAAGGAATCGGATAGATGGTTCACTGGCTACGCAGTCTGAATTCAGAGGAGAAGATGGCAAGATGGTAAGGCGGCAAACATGCAAATAGTGCAGCATACCTACCATCTTCTTCAAAACCATCACAGCCTTGCCATGTTGCTATCTTACCATCTTGCCCCTAGGTGACGGCGGGAACATGCAGCAGGCATCCTGCAGGAGTATGTAAGGAGCATGTGTGGGGGAGCAACAAAGACTCCTCTTCGGAAAGTACAGGAAATAAAAATCAAAACACCATTATTGAAGGCCTCGCCGACTGAGAGCGAAATACACCCATCGCACAAACCTTGCGGTTTGTTCTCTGTGTATTTAGCCTCGCGGGGCGGTACCTATAAATAAAGAGCGCTCAAAAAAGGAGGTGACGCTTATAAAAAATGTGACATTTATACAGCACGGAAAGCTGACTAATGTAGTCGGCAGGATCAGATATATCAGCGATGAGAAGAAACAGGAGAACCTATATGCGGTCTATGAAACAGTGCCGAGGAAGTACTGGCGGGATCTTGCAAAGGAGAATCAGTCGGACTTCAGGCGCAGTGGGACGAGTGGAAACTGCATCGAGGCCAGAGAACTGATAATAGCTTTGCCGAAAGAAATGACCAGATATGATCCGGATGAACTGCTAAGATACTTCGTTGAATCCTACCGAAAAGAATATGGCACCGAGTGCATCGCAGCTCTCCACCATAACAAGAGAAAGACGAATTATCATATCCATCTGATCTATTCGGAGCGGCAGCAGCTGGAAGAACCGATGAGAAAGATAGCAACTCGCAACATGTATTTTGATCCTGAAGGCAGGCATGTCCGGACGAAAAAGGAAGCGACTGCTGATGGAAAACTGCTTTCTGGCTACAGCATGATTCCCAAAGGTGAAGTGTATGAGGAGCATCTATTCGATAAAAAGAATCCGCTCTTCAAGCAGAAAACATTCACAGAAGATGTAAAAGTTTTCTTCACAGATCTCATGAACAGGCAGCTGTCCGAACCAAATCAGATGCAGGTATTCCCGAAGAACAGTCCATTCCTGCCGACCAAGAAGATCGGCAAGAACAATCCTAATGCTGGATTTATTGAAGAGACCAACAGACTAAAGGATGAATGGAACAAAAAGATGTGGACAGCATACCGTAATGGGGCACCCAAAGAGAGCCTGATAACGGTAAAGAAGGAACTGATATCCAAGCCGGCAGCAGCGTCGATCAGGGAAGCCGGCGGCAAAAGTAATCCCGGTAAATACAACAGCATACTTGTAAGAGCGGTAGCGATAGTAGCTGAAATGTGCAGACTCCTTAGCAGACAGGGAAGAGAGACCTGGGCAGAAGAATGGGGCAATGCTCTTGAAAAACTGATGCAGTATGCTATTGAGAGAATTGGACTTAGGATAAATGATCCAGTCAAAGAGTTACGAACTGATAGAGGCGCAAGATAGTCAGCCAAGCCTCGTCATGATGAAAAGTACCGAGGACAAAACAATCCCCGGTACTTTTGTATGAGAAGGCGCGAATCAAATACTTTCGTCAACAACCAAACTGTCGATGATTGAATGGATCTGTTCCATTGAGAGCTGCCCGGTTTATGGGAGACTGTGAGAAAAAGTCTGTAAATATGTAACAAGTAAGCCTCCTATGGTAGTATCAAGTTGATGTACCATAGGAGGTTTTGTTATGGCACGCAAGAAAAAAGATGTTTACCATGTAGGGCCTTTGAC
>JAFRJV010000092.1 GCA_017432075.1 Mogibacterium sp.
AGGAGATCAGAAACGCAATGAAGAAGGATCTCACTGACGAGCAGGTCGTAGATACTCAGGTTATGAAGCAGGTTAGAAGACCTGGAAAGAAGAAAATCGTTATCGTTAAGGAGATCATGGGCCAGGGCGCTATGCACGATAACTTCCTGTTCCCGACAGAGCCTGTAGGCGTACTCGGAGCTAAGCCGAACGTAGACCTCGGTAACGTTCCTATAGCTGCTAACCCTCTCGAGGTTATGGATGGCTGCATCCACGCTCTTACATGCATCGGACCTGCTTCGAAGGAAATGTCCAGACACTACTGGAGAGAGCCGCTGGTTTACGAAGCAATCCACGATGACGACGTTGACCTGGTAGGCGTTATCTTTGTTGGTTCGCCGCAGGCTAACACAGACAAGTTCTACGTATCCAGAAGACTTGGCCAGATGGTAGAGTCCATGAACGTAGACGGAGCATTCGTTACAACAGAAGGATTCGGAAACAACCACGTAGACTTCACTTCCCACATCGAGCAGATCGGTAAGAGAGGCGTTCCGGTTGTTGGATTCTCATTCTGCGCTGTACAGGGAGCTCTCGTAACAGGCAACAAGTACTGCGATGCTATGGTCGACAACAACAAGTCGATGTCCGGTATCGAGAACGAGGTACTTGCATGCAACACACTCTGCCACGAAGACGCTATCAGAGGTCTGGCTATGCTGAAGGCTAAGATGGCCGGCGAGAGCATCAAGGCACCTGAGAGACAGTACACACACAGCGTTAAGGAGAACAACGTTGAGCTGATCGAGAAGGCTTACGGCACAAAGATGGAACTCGTTGATAACGAGCAGGCTCTGCCGATGAGCGAGAAGAGAAAGGCTAAATACGACTAATCTGAAAAGGGAGATCGCTTAAGAGATGAAATACGGAGATAAGATAATAAGGATGGAAGGCGTCATCGTCGAAGTTCACGACGGAAGTGTTGCGATAGACTTTAAGGGCAGACTGGGACATCTCAGGATCCCTAAGAGAATGATCATTTCCGATTACGACCTTGAGGTCGGTCAGGAGGTAGCCTGGAATATGAGTTTCATAGAACAGGAAAGCCCTGATGTCAACGAGAGATATCTCGAAACGATCGAACACGCTTCAAAACTCCAAAACGAAATGCACAGTAAAAACAATCAGGAGGATTAATACAAAATGAGTATGACAGTTGTAAAAGGATTACAGTCTGAGATATTCGTACCTATCACTCCTAAGCCAGTTTGGGCTCCTGTAACAAAGCCGCTCAGCGAGATGACAGTTGCTCTTGCAACAGCTGCCGGCGTACACAGAAAGGATCAGGAGAGATTCAACCTGGCTGGAGACTTCACATGGAGAAAGATCCCTAACGATTCCGAGGAAGACGATCTGATGGTAACACACGGTGGTTACGACAACTCCGACGTTAACAAGGACATCAACTGCATGTTCCCTATCACAAGACTTAAGGAACTCGCAGCTGAGGGCTTCATCAAGGCTTGCGCACCGTACCATGCCGGATTCATGGGCGGCGGCGGAAACATCGAG
>JAFRJV010000013.1 GCA_017432075.1 Mogibacterium sp.
GTTTGAAGCCTTGTTCACATCAGAGAGAATACTAAGAATGATCTTTGGGTTCTCCCGCAGGTTCTGAATCCACCCTTGGATATAGGCGGTGTTGTTATCGAGGATGCGCTTGTCGAAGCCGAGAGAGTTACCGACAACAGCAGCAGTCATTTCCGCCACATATTCCTCATGGCCATACTGGGTATCTCCGAACTGCTTACCCTTGACACGGTTCAGGCGCTCAGGCGTACCCGTCGAGTGAGTGGCCTCATGGAGAAACGTTGAGTAGTATTCCATACCATCCTTATAGATTTCCTCCGGCGTACTGCTGATGTTGAACTGTGACTTCATCGGAATGACGATACGGTCTTTCGAGGGAGAGAAGGATGCACCAGAAGCCATCTGGTCATACTGCACAGGGCAGAGCCATTCCTGACGCTGGAGCATACGGTCAATGGCTGCATTGACATACATTCCCTTGTCATCACGCAGTTCGGGAGCCTTGAAACGTTCCTGAAGCTTTGCATATTTCTCAGGATTGACCTCTGCAAGATTCGTCTGATCGACGTTGAACTCCTTATATACACGGAGGATGGGCGTAGATGTCAGTGCATTACGCTCCTCCTTGGTCATCATATCGATGTCGCTGCGGTCAACCTTCTTGCCGTTTTGGTCTTTGTAGAGCATGTCCCAGAAGATGACAGGCATGGACTCCGCACCCTTGTTGATGCGAAGTCCCATGTTCTGTGCTTGCAGGAAAGTCATATAGAGCGGCATCTTGTAGCCGTTCATGGCGGTGTCGAGCTGGAGGAAGAAGGAGTTGCCACCATTCAGGGTTCCGCTGGCGATGTTCTGCGGAAGGCCGTAGCCTCCTGTTCCGTCAATCCACCCCTTCTTCCAATGGCTCTCCTTCATTTCCTCCATCCGGGCTATCATCATGTCGGCAAACTTCTCGATAGCAAGCTGCGTCTGCGGCTTGCTGTCGCTATGCTTATGATAATTCTTTCCGTTCTGCATACCTAATTAAGCTGTTGCCTGTAACTCCATAGCCTTTGCATCTGTCATTTCCACGAACAGTTCGGCATTGTCCTCAGTTGGTTCCTCACCATGATCCTGGCACCACTGCTTGTACTCATCGGCATCGTCGCCTTTCATTACGAAGTCGAGCCAGCCAATCTTACCATCCTGCTTCATCTGCACCAGTTCATCGTAACTTTTATTCTGTTCCATTGTGTTCTTGCTTTAATGATTAAACCTGTTGATGATTCTCTTTATAGCTTCAGTCCCAGACTGGTTTCCTGCTTCACCCCCATCTTCTCGTTGATTTCGGGAGTGAGGTACTTGGCTGCCAGCTGCTGACGGGTAGCCGTCTTGGTATGGAACAGCGCATAGCCGTCATCGAAGCTCAGTTCCTTCTTGGGCGTGATGCCACGGTCGCCCATATCGGCAGAGATACGCCACTTGTTGTCCGCGTCTTTTGAGACACGGATATCCTTGATCTCTGCTCCTTCGGGCAGTTTGAACTGTTCGTAGTGTGAAGCGAGGTGAAGACGCTGACCAAAATTCTTCTCCACAAGCTGGGAAGGAGTGGTCACACGGTCGAAATAAGCATTCAGGTCATGGTTGGGGAGCGTTGTTGACATCTTCTGCTCACCCACCTGGGCGTAGAGCATCCACTTTCCAAAGTTCTGGCTTTGTTCGTTAGCCTCCTTATAGACGTTCATCTTGTCGATGACGCGACCATCGGAAAGCGTGTTGGAAGCTTTGTATTCCTCAACAGGAATCTGCTTCATCAGCTTGGTGGGGTAGTAGGTCTGCATCAGCTGTTCCACTGTGCGTTCCTTCTTGCTGTAGGCGGCAACATCCTCTGGAGTCATCTTCTGTGGATGCAGTTCCTTGCCGTCAATCTTGGCGGTAAAGAACCAGTCCTCCGGATTCTTGTTCGACTGGTAGGCATGGGCATGAGTGACCTTGCCACCATTGACAGTCACCATCTGCGGCTCACGGTGCTGCTTCTCGCCCTGCTGCTCTTCCTTCTTGGGAGCTTCAGCGGCAGACTGCTGCTTGCCGTCAGCCTTCTTCTCAGTCTTGGTGGATGACTCTTTCGGCTCCTCCTCTGATGTGGATGCGGCCTTATTCTTACTTGCAGACTTTTTCTTTAGCTGGGTTTCTGCCACGGCCTCGACGGGTTGCTGCTTAACCTCTTGATCCTTTTTCTTTGCCATAATCGTTTTTATTAAAAGTTTATGAAAGGTAAACTTCACTCAAAAACTGGGTTGTTACTCACCTGCTCATCAGGCGTATTTTCCCATCGATTATGCTTGGAAGCAAGGTGTTGCCACCCTACACCAATCGTTTTGCAACGTGGTTGTTGGAACCTTACCAGACCTTATTTCAAGGCCTGGCAAGGGGGAATATAAATAGAATGGCAACATTGTATTCAGGCATATCTTCAAGTGAAAATGCGCCATCGCCTATCTTTAGGCAATCAGGGAATACAATTTAAAGTCCCCACCTTATGGTACTCGGATTCGGGTTACGGTGGTTATAATATTAAAGCGACCCATCAAATGGTGCAACTGATATCTTATATAATCTCTCTTACCTTATTATATATAATACAGTGGGTTGATTACAGCTTCAGTCCGGAGCTGTTCTTCTCTTCTTTCTTAACGGTATTCTTTACGTTATCCTTCTTACTCTGCTCATTGACACACTTCTGGTATTCCCAGCGGTTCTCGTCCGTCTGGACATAGCCCATGTAGTCGTCATGTTCAAGGTCGTACTTGATCTTCATCTGACGGTTCCATTCATCCATATCGCCATTGACCACCTTAAAGCCCTGCTGCTCACGGAGGTCAACACCGACAACGACCTTCTGGTCACCGACATTCAGTTCAATAGGCTTGCCTTCCTGTGCCTGCTGTTTCTGGTTCGCTCCCAGCTCAATGTGGTTGATCTTCTCCATGTCTTTAAGCTTTTCAGCAATGCGGACATGGGCGACGCTGCGCGGAATGAGAGCATTGGTCTCTTTGTCGAGCTGGATGAACTTCATCTTGCGGATGCCGTTCTCTTCCAGTTCCTTACGGATGACCTCACCGTTCTTCACACGATTCAACTCACGGGGAGTCAGACAATAGTCGTTCTGAATTTCCTTTGTACGCTGGTAGGTAAGCAGTTTGACACTACCGTCATCATCACGGCTGAGCTGAATCTTCATAGGAATGGCAATCGTCTTACCGTTCTTGGCCTTGATGCGGGCTTCGATAATGGGTGACACCCTTCCATTGATGATCGGATCAACCAAATTCTTGGGCATCGATAGGAATGCATCCCTGCTGATGCCAAGCTTCTCCAACTTCTCATAAGGAATTTCTTCCTCTAAAAAAGAATATTTACTTATCATATTTGTTAAATATTGATTAACTTTGCTGCAAAGTTACGGACATTTTATCAGAAAAGTAACATGAGTAGAGTGTTTTTTGTGTTTTTATTACTAGAATTGGCATATATCAAGAGTTATGCCCAGTTTTTCACCATTATGCCCGATTCTGGTCAATCAACGAGATTGGCCGATGAGACTGCCTATGGTGACAGTGTAAACATCCCTTTAGTCCTGCATTCAGACACTATAAGGACGGAAGCAGACAGTCTGATGATGGCTAAAAGGGAAGAAAACCTGTTTCCGTCATCCAAAGGCCTTCCTATCTTGATAGAAAAGAGAGTGCCGGTATTTGGACACGTGAGAAACAACCCCCTTTTGCAGCTTCTCGAACAACGGGTGACGGTCTGCCTCCCCTTGGATTATATGACTGTCAACTCCAGATACGGCTACCGAAAGGATCCTATATATAGATGTGAGCGTTTCCATGACGGTATAGACTTGAAATGTAACTATGGCAATGTATATGCTATGATGCCAGGTATCGTCAAGGAGGTTCATCGCGGCAACAGGGGCTACGGGAACTATGTCATTCTCCAACATGGAAGTATCGAGTGCCTGTATGGACATCTGAGCGTCATCGTCGTTAAAGAGCATGATGTTGTAGAAGCAGGCGACATCGTGGCGATCTCTGGAAATACAGGAAAATCGACGGGGCCACACCTCCATTTGCGGCTGAGGAAAGACGGGAAAAGCATCGACCCGCAGCCCTTTGTCAACTATCTGAATGACTATATCGATGACCTTCAGGAAAGGATAGCGACCTTGAAGTTCGGTGGAAAGCCTGACAGGGAACTGAATATCGAGAATCTTGCCAGAGTATTGGAACAATACCATGTCAAATATCCCAAGATAGTCATTGCCCAATCCCTTTTGGAAACGGGCTACTACACGTCGCGGGTTTGCTGGGAGTGCAAGAACCTTTTTGGCCTGCGCCGTCCAAGTGATGGCAGCTACTATAAGTTCGACCGATGGGAGGACAGCGTGAAAGCTTATCGGGACTATGTGCAGTATAAGTACAAGGGTGGTGACTATCTCCAGTTCCTCAACCGAATCGGCTATGCAGAGGATAAGTCGTATGTCCTGAAGGTGCGCCAGATTGCCAAAACCTTATAACGGCTATCTGAGCCAGTATATCAGCATCAGGTGTAAGGGGTAGAAGGCATAGAAAGCATATTTCATGGCCTTCCCCCTTATAAATCCTCGTTCACCGTTGTAGAGCCAGATGACGGAAAAGGCCATCATGATACCGATGATGCCGTATTCATACATCAGTGGTATGCCGAAAAGCGTCTGTATGTCAGGTCTGCCACGGAACATATAGAAGATAAGCACCAGCCCATATCCTTTCCAAGAGTAGTCTGTGTCAACGAGCAAGGTGACAAGTCCAAGGAGTGTAACAGACACCGCTATTGCCCAATGTTGTTTCAGATTCTCAATGGCATACAATCCCAAGAGTCCTGTCAACAGCGTAAACAGGACATTATGACTGCCATCATGGTTCAGCATCAGCCAGGGAATCTCCGATACCAAGGCAAAAGCAAAGAGGCTCAGCATATACTTCTGTCTGTTCCTTGAATAGACAAAGCCCTCTGCCAACAGGAAGGCGAATGTCGGGAAAGCAATACGTCCGACAGTCCGCATCAGTTCATAGAAATACGGATTGGAACAACCATAGTAATAGGCCACATGGTCTATAGTCATTGAGAGCATGGCGATAATCTTCAGCCAGCTCCCACTAAGATCTTTCGTCATTTCGTTATCCTAAAAAGTATTCAAAAAAGGCTGTCAGAAAAAACCGACAGCCCATTCATATCTTAGAGAAGTTCGATGGTTTTCTCCAGTGACTTTAATAAATCTTCTGACTGTTGCTTGGTGGCTTCCATCATGCGTTTATTCAAATCCTGAAACATGTCTTCCGTATGCTTCTCAATAATGATTTTTACGTTATCTTTGAAATCCTGCTGCATATTGGCTATATAGCCCTTGGAGTTTTGCTCCAACAATTGCAGGCGAGCCTTGACATGGCTTTGCAGAGCAGGATTCTTATCGTAGTTTTCATCATCGTCTGGATCAAAGTTCTTACTTAGCAATCTGTTCATATCAACGCTGATAGAGTAAAAGACAAGAGCGGCAACCGTAGAAGTCGTAATCTCACCCCTCTCCATGCGCGAGATGGTAAGGGGAGCGCATCCGATCTCTTTGGCGACATCCGCCTGTGTCATCTTCAGGTGCTGTCTAACCTTCTGGAGTCTCTCACCCAGAACCTTCACATCCAACTTCTCTACTAATTCATTCATACCTTACGGTGTTTGAGGGGTTATACCAAGAAGCTCGGAAATCATAGCGTCCACTTCATCATTTATACGCTTGAAATTACGGTTAAGCATAATTTCTTTTTCCTTATCGCTTGCAAAGTTATACATTTTCGGCAAATTTTGGTAGTATTTCTCTTCCTTTTTGATTTTTTCCATATCAAAATTTGTCTTGCAGAAGTATTTGGTGGTCTTGAACTCCTCCGATTCCTCGATATTGAACACGTCAAGTGATGCCTTGTCCGTCGGTGTGAAGTCACGGGCGGCCTGACCCGCAAGCCATCCTGTGGCCATGTCCGCTATCTTGGCAGCAGGAACGAGATAGTCCATCTTCTCCTGGATGGATGTTGATACCCGCTGTTCATTAATGGTGACAGACTTGGAGGTCTGCTTGGCCTTGCCGAACACGTCATTCTGTGCCCATTCCAGCGTTTCCTTGTTACGGGCGGCACCCATGAAGATGTTTCCGCACGTTGTCAGAATCTTCTGCATTCCTACCTTGCCGTAGTCAGCCTCCAGCTGCGGCAGTTCCTGAAAGCCCAGTGTTACAGCCACTTTATTGCTTCGTGCCGTACCAATCAGACGGTCAATCTTATGGAAGTAGAGCGTAGGCAGCTCATCGACGATGATAGAGACAGGGATGTTGCCCTTGCTGTTCACACGAGTCACGAGACGGTTCAGGATCAGTGCGTTCAATGAGCCGATAACCTGTTCCTTTTCAGGGTCGTTGGCTATGACAAGATAGGAAGGATGTGCCGGGTCTGAGATTTTCAAATCGAAGTCATCACCCGTAAACACCCAGTAGGCTTCGGGCGATACCAGACGGGCAGCGTTAACACGGAGCGTACCGACCATACCTTCCAACTGGTCGTTGGCCTTGTTCTTGTAAGCAGACTGGAACGGAGCCATTAGCGACATAATCTTCTCATCCTGCATCAGAATGTCAAAGACCTCGCTGTAGGGTCGGCCCAGAAATGATAGCACATGGGGCATGTCAGAAAACTCCCCTGTGATGGTGTCCGGCTCAACAATATTTCCCTCATCATCCTCATACCAAGCCTTGTCAATGATAATCAGGTCACCGTTCATGTCCTTATACATGAATCCGTTCAAGTCCACGAACATACCGTCCTCGTCGGTGGCCACATTCCGGCTATGCTCATCGAGGAAGTCAAGGACGACCTTACCGTTCTCATCGACAGCGTTATAGTCCGTCCAATAACGGGTCACCAGTTTCAGCCGTTTGCCATTATAGAGAATGTAACGGGTCAGCTTCTTGCCATTCTTATAGCCTGTCGGGTGGAAGTTGATGAAGAAGTAGATGATGCTGGCCAGGAAGTTCTCAGCAGAGTTCTGGAAGAAAGCCTCTGAGCCACCTTTCTTCTCGCTACCTTTGTTCAGAGCCTCCAGCAGTGTGGCGGCAGTCTCGGATGCTCCAGCCAAATCGGGGATATACTTACGCTGGATAGGATTCACGCGGTTGGAATACTCCACATCGGAGAAGTTGACAATGTGAAAGCCACAGTTCTCAGGCAAATGACCATACCGTTTGTTCTTACAATACTGGTAGAACAGCGTTTTTCCAAGCGTCGGGAACTTGTAGTCATACACCATCATCGCAAAGCCCTTCGCGGCATGCTGCCGGATGAAGGGATCGATAATGCCGAATGACTTACCCGATCCTGGAGTTCCCAGCACAATTGTCCCTCTGAACGGATTAATGATGTTGATCCAGCCCTTATGCATACGACGCTTGAAGTAATACACCATCGGGATATTTACAGAATACTCGTTGGCGTTCAAGTCCTCGGACTGCTCAAAGGACTCATTCTCGAAGTTGAAGCGATCCTCACCAAGCTTGTAGTTGTAGTAACGGGCGATGCCGTCACCTCCCTGATGCACCAGCATGGTTCCCACGATACTTGCCAGGGCATAGAGTACGCGGTTGGTGGCAAAACCGCCAAGCTCGCCTCCCCACAGGCCATGCTGTAACACGATACAGAGGATAATCAGTGAGAATCCCATGACGATAGGGTATATCACCATCGTCTTGACATTGAATCTCAGACTCACCTTCGCCCTTGTACCGATACAGGTAACGGCGATGCAGACCAGTTCAATGAACTTGCAGGATGATACACTGTTGAATATCTGGAATCGACCTATCAGCTCCAGCACGAACTGCGTGGCACGGCTCTCAGAGGTGATAGGCAGGTTCATTACCAGCTCGATAATCAAAAAGATATAGATGCAGCTACGAAAGATGTTATACATCTGCTGCTGTTCCTTTGTCTCTTCTGTTCCCATTGCTTATGTCTTTATCAAGAGAGGGGACTACCACTATTGCAAATAGCCCCCTCTCCATCGATTATGAAAGGTATAAGTGTTATCTGATCCTCAATACAGGGCGTACCCTGCCGGGTGTTGTTTTGATGGTCGAAGTGACAAAACCGCTTCGCACAGCCACACTCAGATAGTACATCTGCTCACTCTCCGACGAACTGCCGTCCTGAGTCGAGCTGACATACTGGCCATCGGAAAAGGGCTCGCCACCGATCATACGCATGGAGTTCTCCACAACAGGCAGCATAGATGCCAATGCTCTCAGCTCTCCTGCCGACGGCAAAGCCCAGCTTGCCATCGGTGAACGGAACCCAGCCACAGCCTCGGCTGCAGGAGTAGGAATCTCGGAAACCAGCAAGGCTGCCGTGTTCTCTGCACCGCACAGGGTACGGCTGTCACTATCCACGCTGCCGACAGTACCTAAAGAGTCAGCATAGGCATAACTGCCCAATTCATGGGTAGAGACGACCAGAGCCGTGTCGCGGTTGCAATAGAAGATGACACCGACGGCTTGCTGACCATCCGCATCATAGCCCTGTGGTGAAACGACGGAGTTATCAGCCAGCAGGATATTCCCGACTCTCAGGCTTCCGTCAAACTCATCAGTATGTTCCTCGCAGGAGGTCATGCCTCCCATTACGGCTACAGCCATCATCAGCATAGCCGCATAGTTCTTGATTTTTTTCTTCATATTGCTCATGATTAGAATGGAATCTTCAGACCTATCAGAAGACCATTACGGAAAGAATCGCCATGCAGGAAATTAACCTGGTTCTTCTGAATCAATGAAAGTTGAACACCAGAGGGAAAGACATAATTGTATTCCAATCCTCCCTCTACAGCAAAGAAGTATCTGCCAGTATAGGCACCGAACTCCGGGCCGAAACGCAGTCTGAGGTTACTGTTCTTAAACTTCTTCAGACAGTGCTTGTAAAGCAAGCCACCATCCCAGTAGTAGCCTTTCCAGAACACATCCTTGCAGATCTTGCCACATACAGGGTCACGCTGCCATTGGTTTCCTATCTCTGCTGTCAGTTCAACGGCATTACCATAGGTCAGTTCATGCTCATAGCCCAATGTGGCGTTGAGTGTACTATTGAACAGGAAACCTGCATTAAACGTAAAATACTCGTCTTTCTCTCCTGCCATCGCTCCAGTACCCACCAGAAAGGACAGCATCACAAACAATAGCTTCTTCATAGTGCTTATCTGTTGATGTTAAACGGAAGACGGCGAAGCAATCCCTTGTCAAAGCCATCGGCATTGAGGATGTCCTCGTACTCTATGGGGATATAGATGACACGCCCTGAAATCTGACGCTCGGCAATCTCTATCCTCAGAACCTTTTCGTCTGGGAATGTCAGCTTCGGCAGGACGATGACGTTACGATAAGCTTTCTTGAAGCTATGCGCACTATTCAAAGAGTAAGTCGGAGTCAGCTCAATAGTCTGTGAGTTGGTGGCCTTGGCCTCCTTCTTGTCTGTCAGTTTGATGCGTACCTCGTCGATGTCATACTTGATCTTCGTGCGGTTGTAAAGCGAGTAGTCAATGAAATAGTAGTAATTCACCGTGTATATGATATTTACCACAGCACGGATGCCGTTCGCGGTATAGGGGATTTTGTTATAGTTGGGCAGGCTGCCATAGATGGCCCAGGCGTATGCGGCCATCTCACTCTCAGGCATCAGCACGTCAGGATTCTTGTAGCGTTTCATCTCGTCCGACTGAATGCGGTAGATGCTGTTGGCACAGGCAGGGCCAGCTGTATAGACCACATCATACTGAGCCAGATGACGCTCACCAATGACGGTTATCGTACCCACCAACTCGTGGTCACGCATCCTTGCAGACGGTTTTATCCGCACGATATTGTCAGCACATTGGTTGCCGACAATCTTATCCGTTGACATATCAACCAGTTTGATATTCTCCGGCATGATGACATGCGTAGTCACGTTCTCATTGATGAAGATGACATGGTTACGCTCGATACCCGGCATACAGTTATCGTCTGTCTGCATGGTATAGATATACCTTACCATGACGGAATCCTTCTTTGCTTCCGTATTCTCTTGGGCATTAGCCCCTGCCGATAGGGCAACCAAGCCCATGACGGCCAAAACAATTCTCTTCATACTGAATTTCTGATTTACTGTTTTACTGTAATTCATAATTTCTGATTTACTATCTTTCTGTAATTCTGTCTTTCTTATTTTCAGTCTTTCTGCGAATCCTTGTTGATCAGATAGACAATGGTGTTGTACTTGATACGCGCCTTATTCTTGCGGATATTGCCCGAAATGGCCGTAGATGCAGACTGATA
>JAFRJV010000093.1 GCA_017432075.1 Mogibacterium sp.
TGACCTGACCCCCAATATCTAGTCCAGTTTCAAGTTTAGTCCAAATCTTGCTAAAATAAAAGAGGAGGATTGAATCATGAAATCTAAACGCTACACAACCGAGCAAATCATTACCAATCTTAGGAAAATCGATGTCCTTGTGAATCAGGGCAAAACAGTCGCAGAAGCTGTCCGAGAGATTGGCATCACGGAAACCACCTATTACAAATGGAGAAAAGAATATCGAGGTATGAGCGTTACGGAAGCAAAGCGGCTTAAGGCTTTAGAGAAAGAGAACGCTCGCCTCAAACGTCTGGTTGCTGATCTCAGCCTGGACAACGCCATCCTGAAAGATGTTGCGGAGGGAAAATTCTAAGTCCTGCAAAGAAGAAAATCGCAGTAGCTGCCGCCCGGGATAAGTACCATATATCCGAGAGGCGTGCTTGCAGGGCGCTTAACGTTAATCGCAGCGGCGTAAGATATACAGCAGTAAAGCTTCCTGACGAAGATGCCCTCACAGAAGCAATAATAAGAAAGGCATCAGAGTATGGGAGATACGGATACAGAAGAATAGCTAAAATGATTGAGCTTGAAGGTTTTCATGTCAATCATAAAAGAGTTGAACGGATCTGGAGGGAGCAGGGTCTTAAAGTGCCTAAGAAGCAGCCCAAGAAAAAGAGACTGTTTATGAACGACGGCAGCGTGGTCAGGCTACGTGCCAAACACCCGAATCACGTATGGAGCTACGACTTCGTAGAGGATCAGCTTACCAACGGTAAGAGACTCAGATGGCTCAACATTATAGATGAATATACAAGGGAGTGTCTTGCGAGCATTCCTAGAACAAGCTGGAGGGGATCTGCCGTAATAGAAGTGCTGTCGTCAATAATGGCATTCAGATCTGCTCCGGAATATATACGAAGCGATAACGGCCCGGAATTTGTGGCCAAAAAACTCAGAAACTGGCTTGAGGCAGTTAATATTCAGACTGCATATATTGAGCCCGGAAGCCCATGGGAGAATGGATATGTAGAAAGCTTTAACAGCCGTATGCGTGATGAATTCCTGAACGTAACCCTGTTCGATACATTTAAGGAAGCAAAACTTCTGACACGTATGTGGGTTAAAGAGTATAATACGATTAGGCCACACAGTTCACTGGGCTACAAGCCGCCGGCATACCAGTCGGTCGTAGCCTAAGGACTAAACCATTTACTGGATCAAAAAACGGGGGCTGTCCAAAGGCGCAGAGAAGGCAACAGGAGATAACATCGATTACTCAAAATATGAGCCTCTCTTTGAGAGCACAATCTACGAAAAGACATATCGTGACAGCACGGCCAGAAACGGAAAGAGCTATTCGTACTTTGTAATTGCTGGATATGAACTCGATCATGCCTATCCTAGCAATGTTGTTACGGCAACTCCGTCTGACGAGGCGGTCAAGGAACCGCTTCCTCCTTCATTGACATCCCCTGATGACGACATCGGAACCATAACGCTGGACTGGTCGCTTCTGGACGACAATCAGGACGAGTTTGATGCGATTGATCATTTCAACGTTTACAAAAACGGAAATCTTGTTGCGCAGGTAAGTCGGAGCGCATATAAGGAATCTGTGACTCAGTACTGGGACGAGGAAACGGACCAGATGGCTGAGCATCACTCATATGACTGGACGCTGACTCTCGACTCAGAGCCGGGCGTTGTCTTTAAGTGGTGGGTGACCGCCGTGAGCAAGGACGGCATTGAGGGTTCGCCGAGTGAAAAATATGACGCGGCTGCAGAGACCGAAGATGTCTCTATCGAAGGATATAGCGCTTGGTATGAGGAATACCACTGGGAGGATGGCAGCACAAGCAGCAAACCGGCAATACTCATCAAGATTCGCGGTGGAAGCATCTACGGAGCGGAGTTTGTTAATCTTTGGAGAAAGACGGGCAGCGGAGCCTATCAGTTTGTCGGAAAGATTAAATACAACAGCGTCTACGGCGACGGTGTTTATGACTATGCAGATACGAATATAAGCAACGGAACGACCTACACATATAAGGCTACCGTAATAGACAGTAAGAAGAAAGAGACGGAGCCTGTCGAGTTCAGCATCAAGGCAAGCGAGGACTCGGGCAATGTTTCTACCACAAACGTCTATTACGTGCTTGACGAAAACAATAACCCGAACTTCGAGTTCTGGGGTGAGCAGGGATATACATACAAGATGTTCCGAAACGGCAGCAAGATTAAGGAGTGGAGCGGCAGCTACGAAGAGATCATCTATTCGGATAATGCAAATGCACTTGCTGACGGAGCTTACAGCTATTACATCGAAACTTCAAAAGGCGGATTTACCACAAGATCCGCCACATACCATTATGTAAAGGATACTTCGGAGCACGAGATGGCTCAGAAGCCGGGTGCTCCGAGCCTGACCGCGAGGGTCACCGGGTGGAACAAAAGCAAGATTGTATTGAGCTGGAGCAAGTCATCGGAAGGCGGCGCTCCTGAGGGCTACTATATTTACAAGAAAGTTTATGATCCGGAATATGACACGGACGGCAATCTAATCAGCAAAAAAGAGATATTTGATACGAGCAGATTCAGCGATTCAGATGACTATATCTCCAATTGGTGGATGAGCGAATATCCGCAGAACAGATATATCAGGCTAAACGCAGACAAGAACACATATACAGATTCAATCGATTGGAGCTATGAGGATCAGTTTGAAATCAGGTACTATGTCTGCGCATATAACCGCTATGGCGAGAGCGACATCGATGAAGAGGAGATTGCGGTCTTTGAATACAACAATGGTGATCCGCAGTCCAACAACGATGCCGCGGCCCCGGGCAAGCCTCTGATAAAGCAGACCTGGGTCGAGCCGGACGAATACAACGAAAATGAAAGAAAGTGCTTCGTGACATGGGAGGCTCCTGTAGGCGGCGGTGTCGATGAATATGAGCTTATTCTTCAGAAGAAGCAGAAGGACGGCACTTGGGCAGAAAAGGATTCTCAGGAAGTGGACATCGGGGGACTGCAGAAGGCGTTCTTCAGTCTGTACAACACAGAGTCAGGAGACAGAGGAACCTTCAGAATAGTCGTATGGGCGAAGAACAAGTTCAATGAGTTGATCGAAAGAGATGATTATGAAGATGATAGCGCAAATTATGCGGTATCTGATGAGTTCCTGATTTCATCCCTGCCTAAGCTGTCGCTGACGGCAGTGCGATCAGGAGAAGGCCAATACTCCGTTGTGCTGGATTGGACAGACAAAAGCTATAAGAGCAGCGCTACTGCTGACAGTTATGTTATTTACAGAAGAGAGGAATACGGTCTTTGGGAGATTATCTCCGAAGGAGGCACCGGCATTTCCGGATCTGAAGGCGTATTCTCATATACCGATAATGATGCCGATCTTGAAGAAGGCACTACTTACTATTACCGAATTGAATCAAGCGCAGACAACAAGACAAGGCTTTCGGATATCAGATCCATCCATCTTGCAAGCACATCGCTGCTGCCGGGACAGCCGACTGGAGTTACGGTTGTAAGGCTTAGTGATTCAGATCAGCACATGATCTCATGGAATAAACCTGCCGACGGAGGAACTCCGCTTAAGTATGTAATTGAGTATTTCGAAGATGATGAATGGCACGACAGCGAGGAGACACCGGGCACCGGCACAACTTACGTGGGACCGTTCTTCGGTGATTATCGCTACAGAATTCATGCGGAAAACGACGCTGGAAGAGGCGAGCCGAGTGAGGAGTTTACAGTTAACGGAGTTCCGGGCAAGGAGGACACATACTGGCCACACAGCATCAGACCAACAGTCACTACAAGCACTGAGGATGATGATGAACCATGGGTAACACTGTCGTGGTCGAAGGATACAGAATCCAACTGGGGCGAGGCCTTATATTATGGAATCTATCGCTATGACGGAAGCAGCTACAGAGAAGAGCTGGTCGCAAATATTCCGGCAGAGAAGAATAAAAACA
>JAFRJV010000002.1 GCA_017432075.1 Mogibacterium sp.
CATCATGCCGGCACCTGTCTTCTCATTGACTCTGCAGATCTCAGGCATGATCAGTCCGCATCCACCGGCTGCTCTGTCTTCATAATACTTGATCATTGCAGCACCAGGTGTACCATCGAGATTAGCCAGGTTGGTTCCCATTGGGGTCATAACCAGTCTGTTCTTAAGCTCGACATTGCCGATCTTTCCTTTTTCAAATAGTTTATCGTACATAAATTCCCCTTTCTTCCCTGAAAAACGCAGGCAAAATATGCTGGAGATATAATTTATCCTGTGTAAATTTTATATGGCGCGGCTGCAGACCGCATTATCACGCCTATCCAAAACAACAAAGGACATTTGTGCACGGTAACCAATGGCACTGCAGGACAGTACGGAGCGGGCATATTTGCGGCAGTTTGAGTCTTTTATGCATACTGCACATAGTTAACATTGGCATTTGTTACAATTGACTTGTTGTGCATCGTACACTAGTGTGTAGTGGAAAAGCATGCCGTTTTCTGTAGCATTCACCCGCTATTTGCAGGAGGACACGCACTATGATATTCAGCGAACTGGCCGAGCACCTTAAGACTCTGACTACGATAGAAATACTTGCTGATAACACTGTCTCGGATATAACGGAGGTCAGATTCATGGATCTCCGTCAGACAGAGTTCAGCAGCAGCATACTTTATTTCAGCAATAATCTTAATGGCGTCACCACGCTCCCTCAGCAGTGCATAATCACAGATGCTGAAAACATTGAAGACCTATCCACTGCAGGGCGAAGTATAGCAGTGATCCCTGAAGTCGATTTCGGATTTGTTTTCAACAGCGCATTTCAGCTGATCATTGATTCACACAAGGATGGTTACTACGAATCGATGATGCGGACTCTTGATCTTGTCCGCAATGTCGATGCCCTTATAGACATAGCATCCCAGTCATTCGGAGCCTCTCTGGTCTTCATCGACAGGGATTTCCGTATCCTCAGCTACTCCACCCAGATCCCGGTTACCGATGAGCTATGGAAGCATAACATCGAGCAGGGATACTGCGACTACGAATTCATCAAGGCTGTCAGATCGCTCAAATCCGTACAGATGGCGGATTCCACTATGATGCCCATAGAAGTATCCTGTACTTCATCCCCTTTCCAGAAGTTCTCGTGCCGGGTATATTGCCGTGACATCTGGATCGGATTTCTTATCGTCATAGAAGGATATGATTCGTACAGGGTTGAGCATGTCGACATGCTGAGAGTACTCAGCGGTGTTCTGGGATATGCAGTGATGAAGTATGAGCCAAGTTACCTGTACATGACCAGCGATTATCACCGTTTCCTGTACAATCTGGTCATTGGCGCTGACGCATCTGCACTTCCGGAGGCATATATGAATCTCAGCTTTCCTTCCAAGATGCAGGTGCTCTACTGCCGCGCTACAGGCAATCAGTCCATTTTCCCTCAGGAGGGCCATCTTACAGAGATCATGACAACAATTCTGCCCGGCTGTCATGTCATTGGAAGGAGGCGAAGCGCCATCATTATAGGCAGCCAGGATATTCTGCAAAAGGCAGGGCTTGTGCTTTCTGCCTTCCCGGAGGAATGTATTACCAAGATCGGAGTCAGCCTTCCTTTTTCAGACATTTCAACGCTTAAGGCACACTATGATGAAGCTCATGATGCGCTTGAGCTTGGGCTCATGCTCGATCCGGATCTTAGCATATACACATTTGAAGATTACGGCATTTATGCCATGTTCAGGACAGTTTCCGAAACAGAAGACCTCAGCAGATATCTTCACCCTGCTCTTCCTATACTGTCAGAATATGACAGCAAAAATGGGACTCAGCTGGAGCTGACGCTTCTCACCTACCTCAAATGTGCATGCAGCACTACAGATACAGCCGATGCTCTTTTCCTTCACAGAAACAGTGTCATTTACAGACTTCACCGCATTGAGGATCTGTGTGACATAGATCTTTCGGATACGGATACAGGTTTCAGGCTCAGGCTGTCATTTGCGATCAGCAATGTCATCAACCAGAGGCGCACCTGGTCGGGCAAGGGCCTTGATGCATAACAAAACTGATACATATGTACAAATCACTTATCAGGATGCTTCCCACCGGAGCATCCGTTTTTTATGTCCTTTTGATCTTCGTAAATGTCTTTTGTGCACTAGTGCCAATTGCTCCCTTATGTTTTGGTGACGCTGAATATTGTGCAGGATGCACGCATAAACACATAATTAGATAAGATGACAAGTTATTGCCCGGAGCAAATGAGGTGACATATGAAAAAGATTGCAAAGTGTATATTTGGATGCGCAGCACTGCTTTGTGCAATGCACACAGCAGAATGGTTTCTTGTAGGACGCAAGGTAGCTGCAGCTGCTGATATTCCTGTAAAAGAAGCGCTTCCGCAGTGTCTGCTCAGAGGTTTCCTCTGGTGGAAACCAATCAAAGAAGAGCTCGGTATTGAATAAGGAGGTATATGAAATGAATCCTAAGAAAGTTGTAGTTGCAGGAGGCGGTGTACTGGGAACACAGATCGGTCTCATGTGTGCGTATCAGGGTTTCGATACAACATTCTGGCTCAGATCCGAGAGTTCCATCGGAAGAACACAGCCTAAGATTGAAAGATACTCTGCTCTCATGCTGGAGGATCTCCTGAAAGCCAAAGCTCTGATCGGCAATCCTATGGGCGCCTTCATGTATCCAAAGGGGATGATCCGTGAATGGAACGGGATAACAGCCGAGAAGATAGACGAGTTGGCCGAGGAGGCTAAGAAGAGATTTGCTGAGAATGTGCATATTGAACTCAACATGGCTGCAGCTGTCAAAGATGCTTACATAGTCATAGAATCCATGTCCGAAGATCCTCAGGCAAAGATTGCCGTATACACCGCGATGAAGGATCTTCTCGACGAGGACACTATTCTTGTCACAAATTCTTCAACGCTTCTTCCAAGCATGTTTGCTGAATACACCGGACGTCCTGAGAAGTACTGCTCTCTTCATTTCGCGAACACCATCTGGAAGAACAATACGGCGGAAATCATGGGTCACGCCGGAACGGATCCGGAAGTATTCCAGAAGGTAGTTGCTTTTGCTGCTGATATCGGGATGGTTCCGCTACAGCTCCACAAAGAGCAGCCTGGATACATCCTCAACACGATGCTTGTACCTTTCCTCAGCGCGGCACAGGGACTGTGGGCAAACGGTGTTTCTGACCCTGAGACAATTGATCTTACATGGAGACTCGCAACAGGTGCTCCTGCAGGACCATTCCAGATCCTTGATATAGTCGGCCTCGAGACAGCATACAATATCAACCAGATGAAGCCGGCTGCACAGCAGGAAGGAACAACAGAATACAAGATAGGTCAGCTTCTCAAGGAGAAGATCGATCGCGGTGAAAAGGGCGTTAATTTCGGTAAAGGATTCTATGAATACTGATACACAGGAGGTAGACCAGAAATGAAAGATTTTAAAGGCAGAGTCGCCCTTATAACGGGTGCCGCTCACGGATTCGGTAAAGAATTCGTAAAGCAGGCCGCACAGCGCGGTATGAAAATCGCAGCCGTAGATATTATGGAAGACGCCCTTAAGGAGATCGCTCCCCTCGCCGAGGAACTCGGAGCTGAGAAGGTCCTGCTCTTCCCTTGTGATGTTACTGAGTATGAGCAGGTAAAATGTGTTGTTGCAAAAGTCATGGAAGAGTTCGGTCAGATCGACCTTCTGATGAACAACGCAGGCGTAGCCACTTTCGGTCCGGTATGGGCTGTTCCGCCGATCGAGTATGAGTGGATCATTGATACCAACCTCAAATCTCATATCTATTTCATGCATGAGGTAATTCCTGTCATGATGAAGCAGGGAACGCACTGCAACATAGTCAATACCAGTTCAGCTGCAGGCACATTCACTTCGAAGAGCGCTGCCGCTTATCAGGCATCCAAGTTCGGTGCACTGGCTCTTACAGAGTCCGTATACTATGACCTTGCCGATGCCGGAGCTGACATCCACATGAGCGCGTACTGTCCCGGATTCATACAGACACACCTGGATCACTCAGAAGAGTACAAGCAGGATAAGTACAAGATCGAAGATCCGTATTATGGAAGCAAGTATCATCAGGCAATGCAGGGAGCTGCAGCTTACTACATCAAGACCGGACGTGCGATCGATGAGTCAGGTCCTATCGTATTCAAGGCTATTGAGGATGACCAGCTCTACATTATCACGCATGAACACTATGACAAGTATATACAGCTCCGCTGCGAGAACATGCTTGCAAGAAAGAACCCTGAACTTATTCCGATAGATCACAATATCCAGCAGTAAATACTGTAGGGGCTAAGGAGGTTTATATGTACGATATTCTATTCCAGAAAGGAAAAATAGGTAACGTCGAGCTCAAGAACCGGCTCGTAATGTCCCCGATGGGAAGCAATCTGGCTGAGCTGGACGGCTCCTGCGGAGACGCGATGATCGCCTATTATGAAGAGAGAGCCAAAGGCGGCTGCGGACTGATCATACCTGAGATCTGCCGTGTCAATGACGCGACAGGCGCAGGTTCATTCAGGCAGCTTTCAGTCACCAAGGACCGCCACATCGAGGGTCTCTCAAAGCTTGCTGCAGCCATTCACAAGCATGGTTCGAAGATCTTCATCCAGCTGCACCACCCCGGCAGAGAAGGCGTATCCAGGCTTATCGGAGGTCAGCCTTGCGTATCTGCATCTGACAGAGTATGCCTGTACTCGCAGCAGCCGACGAGAGCTCTGACACATGATGAGGTGCTGGAGCTGATCGAACAGTTCAGCGATGGTGCTGTAAGATGCCGGAAAGCCGGGATCGACGGCATAGAACTCCACTGCGCGCACGGTTATCTTCTCGAACAGTTCCTGTCGCCATACACCAACTTCCGAGATGATGAGTACGGCGGCAGCTTTGAGAACAGGATGCGATTCGTAAAGGAAATCATTGAGAAGATCCGCGAAAAGTGCGGTCCTGACTATGTTGTCGGCATGAGACTCTCCGTAGATGAGATGCTCGCGCACAACGGCGTAACAGAACCGTTCATCGACCTCGAAGAAGGTGTAAAGATCGTTAAGTACTTTGAAGAGGTCGGCATAGACTTCATTGACGTAAGCTGCGGCATCTACGAAACACTCAACTGGGCTATCGAGCCTACATCGTTCCCTGAAGGCTGGAGAAGACCTATGATCCAGGCTGTAAAGGATGCTGTAAAGATCCCGGTAATGGCAGTATCGGCCATCAGGAGCCCGGAAATCGCAGCACAGTTCATGGACGAAGGCGTATATGATTTCGCAGAATTCGGAAGAACATGGCTCGCAGAACCTGAATGGGGAGTCAAGGTACAGGAAGGCCGCATCGATGAACTCAACAAATGCATTAACTGCCTGCGATGCTTCGAGACACTTCTTACCATCAACGCTCAGCTGCAGCCGTTCCAGTGCGCTGTCAACCCTCGCATGGGCAGAGAGCTCAAACTCGGTGACCTTGAACCTGTTACAGGCGGAAAGTGCGCTGTAGTAGTCGGCGGTGGCCCTGGCGGAATGCAGGCTGCCAAGACTCTTGCGGAGAGAGGTGTCAAGGTAACTCTGGTTGACCGCAGGGAAGAGCTCGGAGGAACCATAAATCTGGCCAAGCTCCCGCCTCTGAAGGAGAGAATGCAGAACTACATCGACTACATGGGCAACCAGCTCTGCAAACTCGGAGTGGATGTGCAGCTTGGCAAGGAAGTAACAGCTGACGATATCGCAGCAATGAAGCCGGATGCAGTTGTTCTTGCTACAGGCTCAAGGAGTATCGTCCCTAAGAGCATTCCGGGCGCTGACGGAGCCAATGTATTCACAGTAGAAGAAGCTCTCACAGGCAAAGTCGACCTTACAGGCAAGCATGTAGCAATGATCGGCGCGGGTCTTACCGGACTTGAAGCTGCTGAGTTCCTCGGTGAAAAGGGAATCAAGGTCACTGTCGTTGATATGGTGGACCGCCCTGCTCCGACTGCTTATATCGCCAATGTAATAGATGTAATGAGCAGAATCAAAAAGATGGATATCGGTTTCGAGTTTAAGAACGCGCTGAAGGCTGTTGAGGCAGACGGCGTATGCATCGAAAATGTAGAAACAGGCGAGCAGAAAAAGATTGCTTGCGATGCTGTAGTAATGTCGCTAGGATACAAGCCTGATCAGAGTCTTAAGGCTGCTCTTGAAGAAAAAGGCTTCTGCGTTAAACTGGTTGGATCCGCAATCAAGGATGGCACGATGGGTCCTGCTACAAGAACAGGGTACGATGTCGGCGCTGAGCTATTCAAGACTCCGAAGCCGAGCTTCGTAACACCACCGGAAAAGATGGCTGCATTTGCTAAGGACTGCGCAATGAAAAAGCAGGAAGGCGTATACATGCTGTACGCTACCAACCCTGAAGCAATCAGACGGATCCTGCCTGCACCTCTTGAGCCATATGCACTTCCTCTTGTATACGTATCCGCTAATCACATCAACGAGCCGACCTTCGCAGATAATTACTACGAATCGATACTCGGTGTTTATGCAACATATAAGGGCCAGCTGGGACTTTACTGTATCAGCCTTGTACTCGGTGGTCAGGGTGCAGAAATGGCAACGGCTCTCGGCCGTGATGTGCTGGCAATTCCTAAGAAGGTAGATGCTGAATTCGTCATCAGAAAGGATGATGAGAAAGGCAAAGTTGATGTCAGCGTAGCAAGAAGAGGCACTCAGCTCATCAACATGAAACTGAGACTCGGCGAATACAATCATCCGATGATGCACCTGATCATGCAGGCGCCTGCGCCTGGCAAAGAGACCAAGGGATTCGGATACTACTTCCACTTTGATCAGATTCCTGATGAAAACGGCGGTTCAAAGTTCAGCACTTGCCTCACCAAGGTTCTTTGCCAGTATGAATACACCGGCTGGATCCCTGCATTTGTTGAGGACTTCGAGCTGAAGTCAAGCGTAGATGACCCGTGGGCAGAGCTGCCAGTTGAAACCATCATTGGAGCAGGATACTCAAACAACAACCTCTTCCTCGGAAACAGTCTGTTCTGCGAAGAGGCTGATCCAGATGAAGTAATGCCTAAGATCCTGCCTGCATGGTATGACCTCAGTGCATTCGGCGTGACCGGAAGAAAATAATTCCTGCAAATACAGATCATTAAAAATGATCAACAAAAGAAGGAGCTGACACATTTATCAAAATGTGTCAGCCCTTTTTATAGCAAAAAACCTTTATTCTCATGACAGAAGCACTTCTCCGGCATGTATCAAATTTCGTTGTGCATCATATCCTCGTAGCTCTCGCGTTTTACTACTAAGCGCGCCTTGCCGTCTGCTATCATCACCATGGCCGGTCTCGGCACTCTGTTGTAGTTTGAGGCCATCGCATAATTATATGCTCCGGTAGTGAGCACCGCGATGATATCTCCTCTTTCCGGTTTAGCCATGCAGATGTTTTCAGCAATGCGGTCTCCGCTCTCGCAGCATCTGCCGGCGACAGTACATTCGTAATCTGCCTTTTCGCCGGCCCTGCTCGCGTTGAGCACCGTATACTCCGACTTGTACAGAGCGTACCTCGGATTATCCGTCATTCCTCCGTCGACAGTTACGTAATTGCGGTATCCTTTGACTTCCTTGACACCGCCTGTAGTGTACAGAGTGACTCCTGCATCAGCTACGATGCTGCGCCCCGGCTCCATAAAGACAGCTTCCAGTGCAAAATCATGCTCTTCGAGCGCTGAATTCAGGTGGTCAGCGACTTCATGGATCCTGGCAGGTATGTCTGATACCGGATCCTTCTCCGTATATCTCACGCCGAATCCTCCGCCGATGTTCAGGACCTTTATGGTATACCCCAGCTCGTCTCTTACCTTCGCTGCGAAGCTGATAAGGATCTCCACCTGTCTGTTGAACGAATCACTCTCGAATATCTGAGAGCCTACATGGCTGTGGAATCCGGCTACCTCTATGCTGCCGCACTCCAGCGCAGCTTTGACGAATCCATACGCCTGACCTGTATCGATCGGTACACCGAACTGTGAATCCACCTTGCCGGTATTGATGGCCTCGAGAGTATGCGGATCGAGTCCGCAGGTGAGCCTCAGCAGTACCTTCTGCGTTACGCCGGCTTCCGATGCGACTCTGTTCAGGACCTCAAGCTCGTTTAGATTATCTACAACAAAATATCCGATGCCGCTTTTGACGCCGTACTCGATATCCGCGTCAGTCTTATTGGTACCGTGGAAGAACATCTTCGATGCCGGAAATCCCGCAGCGAGAGCCGTATAGATCTCTCCCGGTGAAACAACGTCCACGCACAGTCCTTCGGACTGCACCAGCGGGTAAATACCCTTGAAGCAAAGTGCCTTGCTCGCGTAAAGCGGAGCAGATTCAGGTCCGAAGCACTCATGCATCGCATTGACGTAGGTCCTGCAGTTCCTGCGTATCACGTTCTCGTCGAGTATATAAAGCGGCGTGCCGAATTCTGCGGCAAGTTCTGCAGTATCAAGTCCGCCGACGGCGAGATGACCTTTTTCATTTACGGTCAGATTATCATAAAGCATAAATTCTACCTTTCAGTTTCTTTTCCGTTGAGCGGCTAGAGCATATGCGCGAGAAGTTCTTCTCTTGTGTGGTGTGAGAGATATGCCGGCGGCACATCGAAGAGTGTACGGGCACCGCTCTGGCCTTCACTGTTCATCCTGTACGCAGCGCGTGCTGCCGCTGCCAGTATGCTTCCTGTGAAGAACGGGTTGGAGTCAAGGTTCAGCGTAAATTCGACCGTGTTGTTGTATTCACTGTCAAGTCCGGTGAGTCCGCTTCTGATCACGCTGCCGCCATGCGGAAGTCCGCTGTGATCTCTGTCGAGTTCTTCCTGTGTGATGAAGGTGACAGTCGTATCATAAGGCTCAAAGTAGTTAGGCATTGTTTTGATCGCCTCTTCGATGGCAGCCTTGTCTGCTCCGTCTTCTGCCACGACCCAGCATTCCCTGAGGTGCATCTGGCGGGCAGTGAACTCAGGATGCTCGTTGTTTCTTACGCTTTCAACAGCAGCCTCTACCGGTACTGTATACTGCCTTGCATCCTTTACTCCTTTGATCCTTCTTATCGCGTCAGAATGTCCCTGGCTGACTCCGCGTCCCCAAAACGTATAGCTGTCGCCTTCAGGAAGTGCTGAATCCGCAAGTATTCTTGCAAGCGAGAAGTATCCCGGATCCCATCCGCAGGATATGATCCCCACCTTGCCCGCAGCCGATGCCGCAGCATCCACGTTTGCGAAATGTTCCGGTATGTTGGCGTGATTGTCAAAGCTGTCTATTACATTGAATTGCGCAGCCAGCTCAGGCGTCATCCACGGAAGATCTGTAGCACTGCCCCCGCAGATGATCACGACGTCCAGAACATCCTTCATGCTGCTGATCTGATCATATGCCAGCACAGGCGTTCCCGTGACAGTCCTCACTGATGAAGGATCTCTCCTTGTGAATACAGCTGCAAGTTCCATATCCTGAGAACGGGTAACAGCTGCCTCAACTCCTCTTCCTATATTTCCGTATCCCGCGATACCTATTCTTATCATTGTTTTCTCCTACCCTTTTTCTATTCAGTCTGCAAGCAAGTCATCCATGTTGTAAAGTCCTGCCGGCTTTCCGGCAAGAAATCTCGCTGCTGCTACCGCACCATCGGCAAACAGAGCTCTGTCATGCGCCTGGTGTGTAACGGTAATGGTTTGTGTATTGGTGCCGAACATAACCTCATGCGTTCCGACGATATTCCCCATTCTTACAGCGCTGATGCCTATCTCATCAGGTTCGCGCTTCGCCATTCCCGATCTTCCCAGATTGTAATGGAGCTCCGGCCTTGCCTCACGTACGGCATCGGCCAGCATTATTGCTGTGCCGCTCGGAGCATCGACCTTTCTGTTGTGATGAGTCTCTACGATCTCTATATCGCAGGCACCAAACTTAGCAGCTATTTCCTTTACGAGCTTTGCGACAAGCGCTACACCGACTGACATATTGGCTGACTTGAAAACAGGAATGCTCTCTGCAGCCTTAGCGATGTATGCCATCTCCTCATCAGTCTGGCCTGTTGTACATACTACAGCAGGCAGTCCCCTTTTTACGCAATAGTCCATCAGCTCGTTTGTAACTGTATGATGCGAAAAATCTATCACCATGTCTACCGGTCCCTGATAGGCGTCCAGTGTGAGATATGCGCCGTCAGCTCCCGTAGGAGTCACGCCTGCGATAACTTCCATATCATCAGTCTGCGCGATGACGCGGGCGAGTATCGTGCCCATGGCGCCGTCGCTGCCATTTATTATTACTCTCATAAGTTGATCCTTCCTGAATTAGTCCCCGATGATTCCCAGATCGACCATAGCCTTGCGAAGTCTCTGAAGGTTAGGCTCCTCCATGCGGTACAGAGGTGATCTGAGGATAGGATCGCACCATCCCATCATGGCAAGCGCTTCCTTGACAGGGATAGGGTTGACCTCGCAGAAGAGGGCCTTGACCAGTTCATTGTACTTGCACTGAAGTGCAGCTGCGCCTGCGGTATCGCCCGCCCAGAACTTCGTGCAGATCTCCTTTGTCTCAGCAGGGATCACGTTCGACAGCACCGAGATGACTCCCTTTGCACCCATCGAGAGGAACGGTACGATCTGGTCGTCGTTGCCTGAATAGATGTCGAGCTTGTCACCTGCAAGAGCGAAGGTGTCTACGATCTTTGAGATGTTGGAATTTGCTTCCTTGATCGCTGCCACACCGTCGATCTCCGCGAGTTTTACGTATGTCGACGGCTCTATGTTGAGTCCGGTTCTCGAAGGAACATTGTATGCGATGATAGGCACATCACTTACGCTTGCGTACTCGTTGAAGAGCTTTACCAGGCCGTTCTGTGTAGCCTTGTTGTAGTACGATGTGACTACCAGGCATGCGGATGCTCCGGCGTCGCTGGCGTACTTTGTGAGCTGCTTTCCGTATTCAGTGTGGTTGGAGCCCGTACCTGCGATGATAGGAACTCTTCCGGCAGCTCTTTCTACAGCAAAGCTGATGCAGGCCTTATGCTCTTCGTCTGTAAGTGTTGAGCCTTCACCTGTAGTAGCAGCTATAACGAGAGCATCGATTCCGGATTCGATTTGCCAGTCGATCAGTGCTCCGAACTGATCGAAATTGACTCCGTCCTCTGTCATAGGTGTGATAAGAGCAGTTGCTACGCCTTCGAAAATCGTGTTGGTTCTTGCCATTGTTGTTTACCTCCTCATTTTGAATAATGGTGTCCAAGAATGAGATGAGGCTATCGGTCAGATAAATGAGAGACTGTCTTGATCTATAAAAAGAGCAGCTGACACGGATCAGCTGCTCATGACAAATCAAATCAAAACAAAACTCTGAATGCTTATCATGGATAGCGCTCCGCGTGTTCGCGACAGTCGTACGGATATTATCCGTCCGCCCAGATCAGTCGGATATGCAGTCCTCCCTCACTTCGGCATCTGTCCCTTTCACCTGCTGCGCTCTGCACAGCTCTGCAGCGGCTACTGATGACTTGATGCAACCTCTATCTCGATTGTTGAATTGTAATATTATTTTGCCGGGATGTCAATGTTTAGCGCACAAACTCTGCATATAACACTCTGACAGCCTCTTCAAAATCACCGGCTTCCACACCGATAATGACGTTGATCTCGTTGGTGCCCTGGTTGAGCATCTTGATGTTGATGCCATTGCTTGCGAGCGCGTTGCAGATCCTTGCAGACACGCCGATGGACTTGTGCATTCTGAGTCCTACTACCGCGATCAGAGCGATATTGTCCTCAACGATTATTTCATCAGGCTTGAGCTGCTGTCTGAAAGCATCAAGCACGTCGTCAAGCTTGTCCTCAAGCTCCTTACTCTCGATGACCATGGACAGTGAGTCGATGCCTGTAGGGATGTGATCGAAATTGATCTTCTGATCCTCGATGATGGCCAGCGCGCGGCGTACAAATCCGAGCTCCTTGTTCATCATGTTCTTGTAGATCGAAATGACCGTGAAATCAGGCTTGCCCGCTATACCGCTGATTATGTACTCGCCATCGGCTCCGCCTTCGCGGGATATGACCGTGCCCGGATCATCAGGCGCATTGGTGTTCCTGATGTTGATAGGGATCCCGGCCATTCTTGCCGGGAACACAGCGTCCTCATGCAGAACGCTTGCTCCCATATACGAAAGCTCTCTGAGCTCTGCATATGAGATGTATTTGATCGGAAGCGGTGAATCGACTACTCTCGGGTCTGCCATAAGCATGCCGGATACGTCAGTCCAGTTCTCGTACATCGAAGCATCCGCTGCACGGGCTACGAGTGAGCCTGTAACATCAGAACCGCCTCTGGAAAGCAGGCATATCTCATCCGTGCCGGCATATCCACCGTAGAATCCCGGAAATACTGCGTGTTCATGCCTGCCGATCTCCGCTCTGATCGCTTCGTTAGTCTCCTCGACCTTAAGTCTTCCTTTAGAACTGAAGATCACAAGGTTTTTGGTATCAACAAAATCATACCCCAGATACTCTGCGATCAGTCTTGCAGAAAGATACTCTCCGCGGCTTACGATATATGCCTCGGAACATCCTTTCCTGATATTGGCTGCGATCTCGTCAAACCATGCATCCAGATCAGTATCCAGGCCGAGTCCTTCAGCGATCGATGTATATCTCTCTTTGACAGCACCAAAGAGCTGATCATAAGGCATGTTTCCTTCAATCTGTGCGCTGAGCGTGATCAGCATGTCCGTCACTTTGTTGTCAGCTTTGTGTCTCTTTCCGGGAGCCGAAACGACTACGTAACGCCTTTCAGGATCAGCCTCGACTATCGCCTTTATTTTCCTGAGCTGGTCCGCATCCGCAACTGATGATCCTCCGAATTTGATTACTTTGACTCCCATGTAGTTCCTCCTAGTCTCATTTACTCTTTGATTATTCTTTTAGCCATATGACCAATATAATACGACGGTTGCGCTCATAACGCAAATATTATGCTTCTGTCCGTTCAGATAATTTCATACTGAAGGAACTCGCTTTTGAGCTTCGTACCCTCGTTTATCCCCTCCGGCAGCAGCGCGCGGGCAATGAAAACGGGCTCCTCATTCTTATCTGTATCTGTTCTCTTCAGCCATGCGTAGTCTCCGTCGATACACATTACGATATAGTACTTCGTTTCCATATAATACTCCTGTCTCCTCTGCCTTCTCATTCTTCATTTATATCTCTGTAAAGTCTGTTTATTGATGCCTGAGCATGTTCTGAAATATGTTTATTTTTTATGTGGTCTCTCAGATCCCTGATAGCCAGCATCTCATCCGCAACATCCTCAAGCCGGTGCTTCCCCCGCGATATATAGCTGATCATCCTCTCAGCCGTAAAGTCGGTGTTCATCTCAGCACAAATCAGCCGGGTGAAAGCCTCCGGATAACCTTTTCGAAGCATCAATTCGTAAAGCAGCTTGCTCTTTTCACTCATACGGTCTCTATATCAGTATGCCTTCCAGGTGGTCGCATTCATGCTGTATTATCTGTGCGATATATCCGCTGAACGTCTGGGTATGCTCTGTGAATTTCCTGTCCAGATATCTGACTGTGATCTGATTATATCTCTTCGTTTTTCTTACCCCGGGCAGAGAGAGACATCCCTCCTCGGTCTCATATTCTCCGGACTTAGCAGTGATGACCGGATTTATCATAACGATATCGGCAAAACCGGTTGCTGCGATAATAATCCTCTTCCGGTATCCTATCATGTTCGCAGCCATGCCGACGCAACGTTCACGATTGGCTTTTAACGTATCCTCAAGGTCCTGCACGACAGGCAGATCGGCCTTTGTCGCTTCTTCGGATCTCTGATTCAGAAAGAATGCATCCCTGACAATAGGTTTTATCATATATATGCTCCAGTATTTACTCTGATTCCGTAAGCAGCGTGGTTTAACATATCCATAATACCATATCCGAAGCATACAAAACGCCCCGAAGTGTATGTTCTCCGGGGCATTGGTTGAATCGATCATGCCTTTACCTGTTCAAATCCTGCCACTTTGTACCCGGTACCGTTAAGTGCCTGTATAAAGTCTTTCTCTGTTTTTTCTTTTTTTGAAAGCACTTCCGCTCTGTGCCGGCCGAGATTCACATGCGCCCATGTGTCTCCTGATGCATTGATCGCGTTCTCAACGTTGGCTGCACAGTTGCTGCATTTCATGCCATCTATGGAAACGATGTATTTGAAAGGATAGTGAGATTCATCCGTATCCTCCACCCGTTTCGGCACCACGGTCTCGGCACTGCCGCAGCAGCTCGATCTCGCCTTTCCCCTTGCCTTCTGAACAGTCCCATATACAGCATATGCAATCAAAAGCACTCCCGCTATTATTATAAGTTTTGCAGTCATCAGTTGTTCCTTTCTATTCCGGGAGACAGAGAACCGTCCCCTGTCTCCTTTATTCTGTTCCTTTAAGAGCTTCTACCATGTTGATCCTGCGGTTCTTTCTCGATATCATCCAGCCCACTATTACTGCTACTCCGAGATTAAGGGCTGTTGCAGACAATATGCTCAAAGGACCCACCATTGTTTCCATCTCATACTCGCCTGCCAGCATATCCATAAGGAAGTTCAATGCCCAGGTCCCTGCAGGAATGCCCAGCAGGGTTCCTGCCACAGCTATCCAGAGATTCTGGGATATAAGCAGGTGTCCTATCGCTTTGTTCCTGAAGCCAAGCACCTTAAGAGTCGCCATTTCACGGTAACGCTCCATGTAGCTCATTATCCCGAGATTATAAAGCACGATCAGGCACAGCAATATGGATGCGACAATAAGCACTATGATGAAAAAGTAAAAAATCTTCATGAACGAATCGAATGAGTCGATGATGTCCTGTTTGCTCTGCACGCTGGTGATCTTGCTGCTGGTACCGATCTGATCCTTGCCTGTCATGGTATACACGCTGTTTATCCTGTATGCCTCGCTGTCAGTCAGACCAAGTGATTCTGCATATTCTTCCTTCATGGAGATGCTTTCTGTAAGGGATCCGTTGATGCCGCTGATCAGAATATCATAGCTTTCATCCGTGCCATACGGCTCTACGGTCACAACATCTCCCGGTTTTGCATCAAAATCCCTTGCAAGTCTTTTGCATATGAGCGCGCCTTCTTCCGGCAGAGAGATTATATTCGAGTCTTTATCTATGAATCTGTACATATCGTGAGTGATGTTGTAAACATCGACTGAGACAGTTTTGTCCCCTACCTTGGCACTTACAGAAGCACTGTAGTCCCCGTCGAGCTCATCAGCCAGTTTTACCGCATCTTTATTTTTCGCATCTGACGACATGAAAACTTTCGAAGAATACGCTGCCGTTCCGTCATAAAAGGTGTCCAGGAAATTATTCATTGTCTGATTCATTCCGAATGATGCAACAAGCATAAGCATGCACCCGAACGTACCGATGAATGACATGGCACTGCGCGATTTGTGGCGGAATATATCTCTCAGATTCCACTTGATCCCGAATCTCATCCTGCGCCATAACGCTGTCCCTTCGAGAAGCAGCCTGTGAATATGTCTCGGAGTATACGGACGGAGAGTCTCTGCAGCCGTTCCGCGAAGAAGATCCTTGACGGACAGATATCCTACGAATATCGTGAGCAGGATTATCACCAGCACTATTGCCCATATCCATACAGGAACGTGGATCGTCCAGTCAGGCATAACAAAATAAGTGCCCATCATGCCATTCTGAGACATTACCATCCTGCAGAGCAGATAACCCAGTATCATGCCCAGCACTGAACCTATCAAAGAAATGATGACCGCATAGGAAGTATAATGACGTATTATCCTCCTGTCCCTGAAGCCGAGTGCCTTGAGCGTACCGATCTGCGTCTTTTCGCTGATAGTTATCCTGTTCATAGTGGTTATCATCGTCAGTATCGCTATTGCAAGAAAGAGCACCGGGAGTACCGCTCCCATCGTTTTGCCCTCATTCATCTCGCCTCTCGACTCCTTGTATGATACATTCTCATCTTTCGTCAGTATCAGCAGGGAGCGTCCGAGAGCTTTATCTACAGCTGCCTGTATCTTCTCCTTGTCCGTGGACGAGTTGACGTTCACCTGGCAGAAGATCTCATCACATGCCTGCTTAACAGCGACGCTCATGATATCGTCGTCTATATCGGGTTCCTCTTTCCTTATCTGCTTCCCGATCACCTGCCTCAGCATTGCCGGCGAAGCATATACGTACCCGTATGTATTGAAGTCCGGCATCACCTGGGATTCATCCCTCACACAGATCAGGTACTCGGCCGATTCGATCAGCCCCCTGACGGTACCGGTAAACTCCATATCCTTGAATGCGACAGTCAGCTTGTCTCCCGGCTTTATTCCGTTCAGTTCGGCATATTTATCCATAAGCCAGAATCCTTCCGGGTCCCACCTGTCATACTTTTCACCTTCCGTCAGGACAAATCCGGATGTATGCTCGCTCTCTGTCACTGTAAGTGCAAGCTGATCATCTGAACCCCCGACATCAGCATTTACAGAGAGGAATCTGCTGACTCCTGCCACTCCCTCCAGATCTCTGATTTTGCCTACATCAGCAGATGAGATCCCGTCTTCATCTATTATTCTGTAGTCAGCAAAGCCGCAGTCCCTGAAGAATGATTCCGTGTCTGCTCCGATAGTCACCCATTCGGCATTGAACCCTACGAAAACACTGATCCCCAAAGCTATCAGAAGTATCATGGAGATGAACTGAACTTTATATACCTTTGCGGTCCTCCACAATTTACGTCCCAGCATTACCAATCCACCTCTTCTGCTGATAACGGATGCAGCTGTTCATCTACTGAAGTGACCTTACCGCTCCTGATATGAATAACCACATCGGCCATTCTGGCGATATTCTGGTTGTGTGTCACGATGATTATCGTCTTTCCGTATTCTTTTGCCATTTTGAGGAGGAGCTTGAGAACGACTACACCCGTTTCGGAATCAAGCGCTCCTGTAGGTTCATCGCACAGCAGAATGCTCGGATTCTTGGCCAGTGCCCTGCAGATAGAGACCCTCTGCTGCTCACCGCCTGACAGCTCATGCGGAAACTGATGAGCGTGATCATCCAGTCCTACTTCAGCCAGAAGCTCCTGCGCACTCATATGATCCGGTGCTATCTCCTCTACGAGTGAAACATTTTCAAGTACGGTGAGCGTCGGTATCAGATTATATGACTGAAAAACAAATCCCACTTTAGCAGCTCTGTAGTCCGCCAGCTCATCACTTGAAAGGGTGGATATATCCGTACCATCAACGATGATAGTACCGCCGGTAGGGTTATCGAGACCACCCAGCAGATTAAGGAATGTACTCTTGCCGGCTCCCGACGGGCCGAGAATCACCACGAATTTTCCGCCCTCGATCTCCAGGTCTACGTGAACCAGGGCATCCTGTGTATGATCGCCTGTCACATAGGTTCTTGTTACGTCTTTGAATTGAACTATTTTCATAAATAAAGTGCCTCAATCATAATAGTTAGTTAGTTTTAACTAACTATAGCACTTTCTTTCTGTAAAATAAAGAGCGGCATTTTTAATGCCGCTTTTGGGAGGAGACAGGGGACGGTTCTCTGTCTCCCAAAAGAAAAAGGAGACAGAGAACCGTCCCCTGTCTCCTATCCGTGTACAAATGGTGCGCGATACGCCGCATTGATCTCGCTGATCTCTTTCTCGCCGTCGATATATGGCTTATAAAGAGAGTCTATCGTTCCTCCGCCGCGGTTATCACATCCCGAGCAGAACTCGCAGTCGATCCCGCAGTCACCCCAGAGTGCCCTGCGGACAATCTGCTCCCTTTCTTCACGTGTCGTATCCTTGATAAGAATTGACTTCATAATGACATCTCCCGTGTTCCCTGCATCGCCGTTTTCCGTACCATCATCAGTTCGTTCAGGTCTATGCAGTTAGTGAAACTGTTTTCTTTCACACCTTCAATACATTGCTCAAGATCCATCCACAGGGTCCCGTCAACTTCTTCTTCCTGAAGAGTAAAATCATTTTCGTCAGCATCCGTCCATAGCACGAATACTTTTGTGTACTGCCTGTCATGGTATGGCTTACCGAAAAAAACATCATCCCAGATTATAGTTCTGTCACCGCAACAAATCAGATCAGATTCTTCCGCAGTTATTCCCAGCTCTTCTCTGAGTTCGCGGATCGCAGATTCTCTGTATTCATCTCCGGCAGGTATGTGGCCGGCGCTTGAGATATCATAACATCCCGGGAACGACTTAGTCTGAGCCCTCTTCTGCAGCAGTATCTCTGTTTTTCCGTCTTTCTTTCTGAGCAGCCACAAATGTGCTGTCCTGTGTCTTATACCTTCAAGATGAGCCGTTTCCCGGTCTACTGTTTTTCCGGTAGGCTCGCCGTATTCATTTACTATATCCAATATTTCCAACTTCAGTACCCCATTTTTGTCATGATCCCGTCCGCATCAACACCGGGATGGGTCAGATACAGCCTGGCTATCTGTTCTGTCAGGGCTTTATCGAATCCGTACCTATCCGCGATATCCTCCGGACTCCTGTTCTTCTGCGTTTCTTTTATCACTGTCCCTATCTGTTTTTTCAGATCAGCAGATCCGGTTCCAGGCAGAACTCCGGTCATTTTCTGCGGTATGTCTATACGCGTGATTTCAATGGTTCCTTCGGCGATCTCGGCTGTGGCCATCGTTATTGCCTGATGGAAGCGCCTTGGGCCGCAGCTGCCCGGATTGAGCAAAAGCGTCTTGCCCCGTCTGCTCTCCTCATATTTGTGAGAGTGCCCGAACACTGTAAGATCATATTCAGTCAGATCATCCGGAAGATCCTTTTTCTTATGGGTCATGTAGATGCGAATCCCCGCAAGTTCAAAGTCAAGAGACAGAGGGATGTGCTCAGCCCACTCCTTATCATTATTTCCGCGAACAACATAGACAGGAGCGATCCCTTCAAGTTTTTCCAGGATCTCCTGCCTGTTTATATCTCCGCCGTGGAGAATGGCGTCACACCCTTCCAACGCTTTTATTACCTCCGGTCTCAGAAGACCGTGAGTATCCGAAATGATCCCTATCTTCATTATCGTTTTCATTCCTGTCAGCCGGACAGACTTCCATCTAATATAATGTAAACAATGTGCCAGACCTTTTTATTCATACTCTGCCCCCATACAGCATTGATCATCAAAGCGTTTTCGCGCTTCGTTCACTTAGCTGACTGCCTGCTTCAGGCATCAGCTCATCACTGATGATCCCAAGCATTTCCCTGAATTTATCAACATCTTCGGGTGAAAAACGTTCCTCAATCCTGTCACATACGAGGTGTATATAATCAAATATCACGCCATACTCTTCTCTGTACCGGTTAGTTGCTTCTATGCGGAATTCTCTCTTATCCAGATCGTTTCTTATGCGCTTTATATATCCTTTTTCCTCAAGCTTGTTAAGGCGGTACGCTGTATTCGGAGCAGACAGTTTCGAGTATCTTGAAAACTCAGCTACAGTCGGAGAGCCAAGAGCAATGATGATCTCCATATAGATCACTTCCTGCAGGCTCAGGTCTCCCGGTGTGCTGCTTCCGCGTTCTTTCAGCGCGCGGTCATACAGCATCAGCTTGAATTTGTCATACATGTTATTGAAATGTCGCTCCAGTTCTCTCATACGCGCTCCTTCTCTTCGTACCTCTTGACCTTTCCCGTTGTGGTTTTTGCCATTTCTTCAGTCTGCAGAATAAGCCTGTGTACATGTTTGTATTTTGGCATATTACTGTTTATCTGGTCAATATCCTGCTCTGCCGTTTCGCGGATCTGCGCGTCTGTAACGGCACCATATTTATCTTTCATTATGTCTTCATCGTAGACGATCTTTGCAACCAGGACCTCGTCCCTGTCGTCAGCGCCTTCGCGTCTGATTTCTCCGAATACAATGTTTTCCTTTACGTATGGGAGTTCGGCTATTATTATTTCTATTTCTTCCGGATATACGTTCTTGCCGTTCTTTAGTACGATGACGTTTTTGGACCTTCCCGTAATATGTATGTATCCGCGGCTGTCAAGATATGCCAGGTCGCCTGTATACAGCCAGCCGTCTTTCAGGACTCTGGCAGTTTCTGCTTCATCCTGATAATACCCCATCATAACACTTGGAGATCTTACGATTATCTCACCTACACCCTCTTCATCCGGATCAGCGATCTGCACTTCCATGCCCGGAGTTCCCAGTCCGATCGATCCCGGTGAACGGTTGAACAGGTTCTCAGCCGCTATAACCGGGGCGGATTCTGTCATGCCGTATCCCTGAACCACAGACACGCCCATGTCTTCCCAGCCGCGTATGACCGCACTGTCAAGCGCCGATGCACCGCTGACGACCATGCGCAGGCTGCCTCCAAGCTCATTCAGCACATCTTTGAACAGCTTTCGCCTGATGTCGATTCTGACCTTTCTGAGCATGCGTGACAGCATGACTCCTCTTTCAAAAGTCTTCTCCTTTCCCTGCTTTCTGATGCCGGCCATGATCTTCTTATACATGGCTTCCATCAGAAGCGGAACACCGATAAACACCGAAACGTGATATTCAACGAAGTTTTTCTGAAGATACTTGAGACCGTCGCAGAAAACAGTCGTTACTCCGCATGAATACATGAGAAGCTGTCCCGTTGCTCCGAAGGTGTGGTGATAAGGAAGAAGTGCGATATTCACATCTCCGCGCCTTACATCTTCCACCTGCTTGAGGCTGTAAATATTAAACATGATGTTTCTCTGATTCAGCATGACAGCCTTGGCAGCGCTTGTGGTGCCTGAGGTAAAGATGAGGTTCGACAGAGCCTCGCGATCGATCGGAAGAGTATCAAACGATGTATTGCCCGTTGCGATCTGTTCACTTCCCTTTTCAAGAAGATCACGGAAGCAGAGACAGCACTCATCGTCGTCCATGCAGATATATTCTGAGACCGCCGTAGGTATTGACATAGGATCTGAAGCCTCTTTACGGAGCTGCTCCGCAAGAGCCGCATGTTTTTTGTCGAAGATAAGCACATTGCAGCCGCTCTTCTGTATGGAGGTCTTGAGCTCGATGTACGGAAGTCCTTTGTCAAGCGGTATGCATATACCGAGTCCGCTCATCGCTGTCAGATATGCAAGCTGCCAGTGATATGAGTTTTCCCCTATTATTGCTATCCTGGCATTGCTTATACCTGATGCCATCAGTCCAGCGCCCAGCCTGCGCACATCTTCTCTGAGTTCTCCGTATGATATGTATCTGTAGACCGGCTTTTCTTTGCGACCTGCCGGCTTTTCCTTCAGAATGAAAGCCGTATCGTCTCCGTAAGTCCTTGCTGCGTAGTCAAGCAGAGCGCGTACGTTTTCATGCTCCTGTGCCGGATATACCGGTTTCAGCTGTTTTACCTGTATATTTTTACTCATTTTATGTCCCTTTCGTTCCTGTTTGTGAATGTACAGGGAGAGAGTATAATCCTCTTGTATATTTATTTCAATATTTTTAACTAAATAATTTGAAATATTTTGAGACATAAAAAGCCCCGGATCATTCCGTGTCCGGGGCGGATGCTTTTTTACTCATTGGATTTTATGCTTATGTCTATTCCGTTTACGCTTACGCTCTCACCTGCAGGTACCAGTATGTATGTAACTCCGTCTATCTTTTTTGTCTTTATCCTCAATGCGGTTTCTGGATCGGTTATGATCTTTGTTTCAGGGGTCCTGACTTCAAACGACCTCTTTTGTATGAGATTCCCGATATTGAATGATCCCGCTCCGCCTCATCAGGATCATCTGGATCAGATCGACTCTGACAGAAACCTGCTGATACAGGCACTTACTTCATCCGGCTTATCGACATTAACATTATGCGCTGCGCCTTTGATGATCTTCAACGGATATCCGGTTTGCTGCGCCCACGCTTTATTGTACTGTGCAACTTTACCTGTCCGGTCTTTCTCTCCCAGGATCAGCAGGACAGGGCATTGAATCTTTAACTCACAATTATCGTCCAGGAAACCTGCGTAACCCAGTCCCATTAAATGACATAGTTCTCTTTTGTTATATGGAGAAAGCATATGCATCATATTTTCATATGCCCTACGTGTCGTGGATACCTGTTTCGACATCGCTTTTTTCATCAACCTGAACGGATACATATGTGCCATCCATTCGACCTGCTTCAGTATCCAGATATCAAACCCTGAATAATAACCGAATCCATAAGGTGTGCTGTCAATGGAAACAAAACATTTTACACGGTCCGGATACCGTTTTATAAAAGACTGTGCCAGGAATCCGCCCAAGGACTGCCCGACAAGAACGACCTGATCCACAGAGTTTTTATCGAGAATACTTTTTATGTATTCAGAAGTATCCCCAAAATCAAAAGACGCAAAAGGTCTGGATTTCCCGTGCGCAGGAGTATCCCAGGTCAGGAGATTAAAATCCGACGCAAATGCCGGAATCTGTCCCTCAAACATACTGTGATCAGCAGTTAGCCCGTGGAGGAAGAAAATCGTATCCTTCCCGGCATCCCATGTCACCGACCGCCAGTAAAAGACATTGCCTTTATGCGTATGCAGTATTTGTTCTTCCATATCCCTCACCCTTTATGCTTCAAGCTCATACAGACGGTATATCTTTTTGTATATTTTTCCGGTAAACAGCATTTTAAAGAGCAGCCTTTCCGGCGGTGCAAGCTCATTCACTAACGCCTTAGGAGTAAAACTGTGCTCTTTTACGAATCTGATCCTAAGACCATCAATAATGCTGTCGATATCATTTATCCCATACAGCCTGGTTACACCAACATCCTTGACCGGGTTTTTATATTTAGATGCTTTAACACCAAATTCAGTATACACATCCATCAGGATATGAAGATTCTGATACTTTTTGTCAAGTGCCTGCAATAATCCGTGTACCTGGCTGTTTGTAAGATACATGCTGAGCCCTTCAAGAACAACAATGGCCGTATCACGATTCGGAAGAGCTTCAATTTGTTCGGGTCTGGAAGCATCCAAGGCCTTCATATGGTATGTTTCATTTTCCTGAAAGTGCTTTTTTCGAGTCTCTATTACATCAGAAAGGTCGCAGTCTATCCATTCTGAACGGGAGCTTTTTATCCTCATATACCTGCTGTCAAGCCCGCATCCAAAATGAAGTACCAAAGCATCTTCATTTTGCTGCAGCAGACTGTCTGTCCAATCATCGAAAACACGGGCTCTCATGGCCATGTTGTAAGCCAGCCATTTTGATCTTGACTTTCCATGGATCGGGAACGCCTCCTCTTTCCAGATTTCTTCGGCACAGGGATCGTTCAGAATAATACCCTGCCGGCTCACCTTTGCTTTTCCATACAAAGGGATATACAGCGTTTTATTCACTTCATTCATATAATTCCGCTCCCATGCAAACTTTAAAAATGTATCTTTTCTACAATGAGTCGAATACATTAGAGAAGCTTCTGCATCTGACACCAGCGATGCCCTTTAGGACAGTCTTCGAGTGTTCCGCATATCGTGTAGCCATGCTTTTCGAAAAACGGCATCTGCCAGTCGAGCGCATCAAGTATCACCTTATACGCACCTTTCTCCTTAGCCTCACGCTCGAAATCGCTGAGAAGATATGTTCCTATGCCGCGGTTGCGCTGCTCTTCGTCGACCCACATCATTTTGATATGAGCGCTGTTCCATCCCTGGACACCTGCGATGATCCCGGCAATTAGATTCCCGTCCTCATCAAGGACCTTTTTATTGAGCCAGATGAATTCATGCTCATATGGCGCCTGAGAATGATTGTAATCGCCAAGACCGTCATCGATGATATCCGCCTCTTCTCCGCTTGCCGGTTTGATCTCATAAGCAACGGCATTCGACGGAACATATTCCGGTGAAGGCTGATCCAGTCTCTTCATCAGGGAATAGTTTTCATGGCCTCTTGGCCAGTCTTTGATAGTGCCGACTACCTTATACCCATGCTTCTCATAGAGCGGCCTTGCCTGGAAGTCGAAGGTTCCCAGCGTCATAGCGTAGCAGCCTTTTTCACGCGCCACACGCTCAGCTTCGCGGATCAGAGCAGATCCCAGTCCCTGCCTGCGGTATTTCTCATCCACCCACAGGATATCGAGTTCCGCTATATTCCAGCTGTCGATCTCCATGATACATCCACCAAGAATATTGTCATCATCATCCGTGATCTTCAGGAATACGTATTCATCATTTGCTCCTTCCGCAGGTGGGACGATCGAGTCGGAGATCTCATCGATCTTTTCCCGGAAGAATTCCGCATCATCCTCTTCGCATGGCTGCATCTCAAAGTTCAAAAACTGCATCATTTCCGCTTCACCGCCATCGATTTCACCGGTTTCCCGGAATCCGAACTTATGATAGATGTGCATGCCGGCCTCGTTCTCAGGTTCCGTTGACAAATGAAGCCTGTCAGCTCCATTATCGCGGAAGTATTTGATTATCTCGGTGAGTGCCGCCTGACCGTAACCCTTGCCTTGCTCGGACTTGTCTATCATGAAGCGCCAGAGCCAGTATCTGTCATCTTCATCTTCAGCTTCCGGAGCAAAAGCGAACATGCAGAAGCCGACCAGCCTGCTATCTGCATAGACAGCAAACGGGCGGGCAACGCCGGGATGTTTTGCGTTGGTCTCATCAGCCTGTTCCAACGAATATTCATTTGGCGCGACAAACGGCTGATCCTCGCACACAGACAGTGCAATGACCGCTTCACGGTTTGTTTCATCTATAGGTATCAATGATATTTTCATAATATTCTTGAGATATTCTTGAGCATTTAGAGTTACTATTGCGGACTCATTTTTTCCCTTATCCACTTTTCTTTACCCCTTACAGGAGCTCGTTTGACAGGATCAGCATTTCTTCCGCTTCGATCAGCTTCCGCTGTGCTTTAACCAGCTGCCGGTATGCTGCCTCGACTTCTTTCGCGCTGTCACTGTCAGACAGCAGATCCACCCTCAGCTGTGCTTCATCTACATCTTCTTCCGCGTTTTTGAGCATACGGTTCAGTTTTTCTTCAGGCGGTATGATATAGAAATTCTTTTCTTCATATCCTCTGTAATCGCCCTCACCAAACAGATAGACAGTATATTTGCCGGCATCCCTGAACACGGGTTCCGGATCTGCATCCTCATTGTACAGCTTCATTAATGTGTAATCTTTTCCTTCCTCAAGAACTTTGCCTCTGTATGTGACTACAGGCTTGACCTCTTCTCCGGTATATTTGGACGGTGCTACTCTGGCAAGTTCTATATCAACAAGCTCTCCGGCAGGGTTATCAAGCGCTTCGGTAATGTCTAATCCGTAGCCGTAAATATCGCTGACTGATGCCTCACTGTTCAGTACCTTGCCGTCGCCGTCTGTATCGGCGATGTCTTCTATCTCATCAATGTCTCTGTAAACGAGCGAGATATCTTTGGCTTTCTTTGCAGAGAGTTTGAATGTTGAATTGCTTATCGGGACATAATACCTGATCAGACCAAAGATGCTTACATACATTACCGGCATCACTTCTATCTCACCTACAAGATCCTTCACTTTGACCGGGCGGAATCCGGTATTCTCGTTCAGGTAATACACTTGAGTAAGCGTATTGTCTTCGAAATATAGCAATACCAGCTGATTATTATGTCCTATCCCTATGGTTGCCGGTACGATGAATGCGTTTTCGTTCTCTTCATCTTCTTCGCAGGCAGCGACATGCAATACCCTGTCAGCGTCCTCGATCGCATACCACTTGTCTTTTGATTCTTCAAGCGTCCAGGTGTTCTCTGTCCTGTTATACCATTCGGCCAGAGCATGGTTGTAGTCCGAATCACTGTCATACTCAATGCGGCCAGGCATATCTGTAAGGACTTCCTTTCCTTTGATCCTTCCCAATGAAAGCTTTCCAAAACTGTAGACCAGACTCTGCTCTTCCTCATCAAGGTTCTCTGTGACATACCGGTCAAAAGCAGGCATCTCAGCGTTCATGTCCCAGCTTATATCACTGACCACACGCTTTTTTGCGTCACTTATCGTTACTTCATATCCCCGCCCGTCCTTAGTCAAAATGCGCTTAGCGCTGACAGACGCACCATATACAGATTCTTCGGCCTGTTGCCTGACGATAGGTGAAAGCCAGGCTTCGGCTGCTTCTTCCCCGCCTTCTCTTTCATCCATCAAAGGTTTTATCCGTGAGATCCAGGCAGCATATTGAGCCATTTCCGGATCATCCATCCAATCCTGCCAATCGGCCTTTACTGCAGCATAATCGATATCGCTCTGCTGTATCTCACCCGACCTGAGCAGTTGATCCACTTCCGCTCCTGTTTCTGAGATCAGAACGTAATCGATAAGCGTATGCCTGTAGCTGTCAAGGAATTCACGTCTGGCATCGCCTTCAGGCATCTTCTCAATGACTTTCCCCATCTCATTATAGTAATTGAGGAAACCCATTGGCGCTTCAGGATTAGGGAAGTAGATATACATTCCGCTCGTGCCAAGACTGTCATAATCCAACTCTCCGTCAGCCTTTCTGTACAGCTGCATATCTGTGATTATGCCCTCGGTGCCACGCGCATATATGAATCCGGTCCCATTATCCGGATCATTCGCGTCTTCCTGATAATACAGCTGAAGCAGTTTGTTTATTTCTGTTCCGGCTTCTTTATATACACTGTTATCGACATCTCCCCCCACTTCCATATATGAAACGCTGAGCAGCGATGCCATATTGCCGAGATCATAGTAGTCAGAACCGCCGTACTGTATGGAGTTGCTTTCTGACATGAACTCATCGTAGAAAAGGACCTCCCCTCCGGAACTTGCTGTGTTGACCTGCTCCCTGAGCGCTTTGTCAAGCTTATTCAATGCATCAACAAATCCGTTCTTCGGATCTTTGAGCTTGTTCATGTCGATGATCGCAAGTGTTCCTTGCTGACCCTTTCCATCGCCCTTGTCATAGAAATCAACGAAGTCGTCCACTATCCTTTCTCCAAGCGTAAACGTATCGACTTCATGATTCTCAGCTTCGCCCAGCAAATCCAGCCATCCGGTATAATACTGTCCGTATCCCGGTTCCGTTTCCGGAGACGCGATATAATAATCGGTATAGTCCGCAAGCACCAGATCGAGTTCAACACTGCTCATAAGGCAAGCGTCAAAATTGACCAGGTCAAATTTGCCTCCGTCTTTTGTGACATCATTATCTGACAGAGCATCCATAATCTGCGGGAACGACATCAGCGAACGGTCATCCCAGAACGACTCGACGACCTCATGTTCATCCATGCCAAATCCGTTTATAGGGCCGCCGCCGTGATCCCAAAGTATGAGGTCGTACTTCTCTGCAGGCGCGTACTGCACGCAGAAGTTGATGAATGACTTCAGGACTTCAGGATCTGACATAAGTTCGTCAGCTGATTTTACTGTTGCAGCTTCGCCGCCTGAACCGAGACCGTCTCCATCGATCAGCACCATCTTGCCGGGATTCTCAGCAGCATCAAGCCCCTTTGCTTCCCACACCTGATTGTATACGTTGCTGACCTGACTGTACTTATCAAGAGTCTTGTCAGTCGTTTCCATTATTTCCTGATCATATTCCGCTACGGCATCATCCGGTACATTATTGCCTTCCGGAAATACCAGATAGTCTTTTTTAAGCTGCCACTGATTCGATCCGCCTGTCATTATGAGGAACCTTATTTCCTCATCTTTACTGAAATTCGCTTTCAGTATCTGCTCAATATTGTATGTTGCCATTGCTGCACTGGTTTCCAGATCAGCTCCGCAATCATACAGCATGACAGTTCTTTTGGCTCTTGGAGTGCTGACGCCGTTGCCCCGGTTTATCCCTAATACTGCGCAGACAATGCACGCTATAATGATCAGGGCGAATATCGGACTTATATACTTCCGTTTCATAGGTTCTTCCTTTCACATAAGGTATGAACATTTACACCTACGCTCATTGTATAATCTTATTCATTTTCTGACTCTATTCATTTTTATCATATCATAATCAGGACACAAAAAAGCCTTGGAGTTGTTCCAAGGCTTTCGTTAACGGCTCGTACGCATCTGCTCTGTCTGCGCCTGGCGGCTTGCCACTCGCAGGCGTACTGCGTATAGGAATTTCCATGCCTCCGCCAGCGCTGACGTTCGGCGGTCGGCAGGACAATTCCTCATGGTGAAGGTGTCCGGAATCGAAACACCGTTAAAGTCTTGCAGTAAAAGCACTTCCGAAAGACTTTCAGACTCATTTGCGGACTCAGCCGCAGGTCTGAGCGATATCCGCCCAGGTCGATTCTAATTATCGATCTCCAGCATGGCCAGCAGCCTCCCGAATGTATCCTGCCCGTCCAGACAAGTATCAATGAGCCAGCCCTTTTCATTA
>JAFRJV010000094.1 GCA_017432075.1 Mogibacterium sp.
AAACCAAGCAGCTACGATAATCCACAGAAAGAATTGCAGGTACTTCCTTTCTTCGAGAACATCAATCTCCATGAAGATAATTGCACATGCCACAGACTGACGCATTATATTGTAGGTATGGTTATACTCTATGAAGAAGAACATCAGCATTATAAGCCATAAAGGTGCACTCTTTCTGTGTTTCCATGCCCCAATGTAGAAACATGTAATAGTAATAAGTTGGTACATGAACAAATTCCAGTGAATATTTTCAAAAAGTTTAGTGGAGTAATATGTAACCAAATTCCAGCCTAATTCAAGTCCTATTCCGAGCATAGACAAAGAAATGCCATTAGGGTATAACTCAGAAAAACTTGATGCTCTCATTGACCGTATATAGCCAGGCCAAGCATACGCTCCGATATCTACCCCGCATGCTCTGAGACCGCCCATTACTGCCGGTATCATAATTGCTAAAAACGAATAAAAGTACATCATTGATTTTCGCTTGACGTGCGAAGCCTTGTATGCACAAAAACATGAAGACACCCAGCAAAGCACAAATGGCCGCAAAAAACATTCCCCCTTAACACAAAAATTCCCCCTCACGTTCAGCAAGGGGGGATAAATTCTATTCCTTTACCTGCCCCGCTAAAAACGGCGGCAGCTCAAACGCAGCACGGTGTATCCCTCGCGTGTAGTACTTGGCCGGCTCAACATCCCTCACAGGCTCGCACGGATCATCCTTCAGAGACGCAACCCCATACGTCCACATCCCTCCCGGATACGTCGGCACTGCTCCCCAATACATTTTTACGACTGGAAACACCTTCCGCATTTCCCTGATCGCCTGTGTCATCAAGTCTGTATCCGTGAATGGCGACTCCGTCAGTTCCGACATCATCCCGTCAGGATTCATGATTCCCTTCACATCAGAGTAGAAATCTTTCCTGAACAGCCCAGCAGCAAAATCCACCGGATCCGTACTGTCAACGATCACTACATCGTAGCGTTCTCCCGTCTCACGAATATACTTCATCGCGTCCATACATTTCACGTCAGCTCGCTCATCGCTGAAGGCACACCCCGCAAACGGCAGGTACTTTTTCGAGCACTCTATGACTCTCTCGTCAATGTCTATCAGTGTGCATTTCTTCACACACTTGTGCTTGAGGACTTCCCGCATAATCGCTCCGTCTCCTCCGCCGATGATCATCACGTTTTCAGGATTCCGGTGCGCACACATAGGCACATGCGCCATCATCTCGGAATACGTGAACTCGTCTTTTTCCGTGAGCTGATACGCTCCGTCAAGCATTAAGACCCTGCCGTATTCGTATGTGTCAACGATAAGCAGGTCTTGATACGGAGTTTTTTCTGAGTGCAGTACTTCTTTCACCCGCATGGACAGCTTCAGGTTGTCGGTGCTGTACTCAGAAATCCAAAGTTCATTTGTGCGTTTGGGACGCGTAACGTATTCGCTCATGCTAAGGCTTCACCAAGATTCTTGCCCAACTCTGCACACAGTTTCAGGTCTTCGGCTGTGGGTGCTGCATACACTTCAACAGCAGGATCAATCACTGTCAGCTTACTCTTGGCCGCATAGTCCTGCAACGCTGTCAAAGCTCCCTTACTCCACGAATAGCTGCCGGCGACTCCGATAAGCCTGTTTTTAGGCATACGGTTCAGCAGTTTTGAGCATATGGCCTCCATTGACGGATAAAGCTGTGTGTTGTAGGTGCAGGAGAGCAACGCAAACGCTTTGAATTTCCAGATGTCCCGCAAAATATATGACGGGTCTGTGCGGGAAGCGTCATAAAGCCGAATATCTTTCACGTTCGCTTCGGCCAAGCCGGTGCATACAGCTTCAGCCATCTTTCTGGTGTTGCCGTACATTGAGCCGTATACTACCACTGCGCCGGGTTCTGCCTCGAATTTGCTCCAACGGTCATAAAGCGCAATAACCTTCTTCGGGTCTTCGCGGAAAAGTGTACCGTGTGAAGGGAATATCTTTGTGATTGCTAGAGGCGCAAGTTTCTTCAAAGCTGCCTGAACAATATTAGAGTATTTCGCCACAATGCAGGCGTAGTATCTCAGCATTTCGTCCTCCCAGCGTGAAGGATTCTTCTGGTCGTCAAAAATTCCGCCCTCGTGCGCTCCGAAGCCGCCGAATGAGTCGTTCGAGAATAACACTCCTGTGGTTGTGTCGAAAGTTACCATGCTCTCCGGCCAATGCAACATCGGAACTGTTGCGAACTTCAGTACATGTCCGCCCAAATCCAGAGTGTCGCCGTCCTTCATAGCAATAATATTGTCCTCTATTCCGTGATAGCCCTTCAACATCGGGACGGTCTTAGCGTTTCCGACAAACTTCAGCCCCGGCCAGCGTGTGAGCAGCTGCGAGATCAGTCCTGCGTGGTCAGGCTCCATATGATTCACAACCAGATAGTTCAACTCTCTTCCGTTGAGAGCCTGAAGAAGTTTGCTGATATAGTCGTCTAAGTACGGGCCTTTTACTGTGTCGATAGCTGCTGCAGCTGTTGAGCCGAGTACTACATATGCGTTGTATGCTACTCCCTGAGGCAGCGGCCACAGAGACTCGAACATGTCAGATTCGTAATCATTAACGCCGACCCACCAAGTATCTTTGTCAGCTAGAACTGCTTTATACATAAATATCATTCCGCCTTATTATGTTTTGATTGCTTTAATTTTAATATAAACCAGCCCAAACAACAAAAACATGTATAATTTCCTCATCCATATTTTTTTCAGGAGGCTTAATCATGCATAATTTTCAGTGGATCAGCCCGACTAAAGTCATTTTCGGCAAAGATACCGTCAAAGAACTCGAAGCCCCGCTAAAGGCCGCAGGGGTCAAAGGTGTATTGCTGGTTTACGGAGGCAAAGGCACCTTCAAGAGCGGAGCATACGAACAGGTTACCGACATGCTCAAACGCGCAGGAATAGCTTTCTCGGATCTCAACGACGTAAAACCCAATCCCCTCATCAGCAAAGTCCGCGAAGGTGTCGCCCGCGTAAAAGCTGGAGGCATTGACGCAATAATGCCCATCGGCGGCGGAAGTGCTTTCGACACAGCAAAAGCAGTCGCAGCAGGAGCATGTTACTCCGGAGACATCTGGGACATCTACGCAGGCAAAGGGAAACTTCAGGACGCTATGCCCATCTACGGAGTACTCACTGCGTCAGCGTCATCAAGCGAAGTTAACGGAATCTCAGTCGTCAGCAATCCGGAAACTCAGGACAAAATTTCCATGAGCGGTTTGTGCCTGTACCCGAAAATTTCGGTGATTGATCCGTCATTCCAGATCACTCTGCCAGAAAAACAGACTGTATACGGCGGAGTTGATATTATCGCTCACATTCTGGAGAGAGTTCTTGACGGCGACACAGGAAATGACCTGCTTGACGAACAGAGCTATGCACTTATACGCTCAATGATGGGAGTCATTCCGGAACTTATCGAGAACCCAAAGGACTACGACGCTCGCGCAGATTACGCTATGGCTGGGATGATGGCGCATTCGGGCTTCTTGTCGCTCGGCAGGAAAACTAGAGGAGATTTCTCTTCACACAAGCTCGGACACTCCATCAGCCTGCTGTACGGTGCAGCTCACGGCGCGAGTTTGTCGGTGGTTATGCCTGCGTGGGCGAGGTATCTTTACGTTGAGAATCCTGATCCGTTTGCGAGGCTGGGTGAAGGAGTTTTTGACATTTACGACGGTGAAGACGAGGACAGAGCTTTAGAAGCTATCGAGTCTCTGGAGGACTTTTTCAAGGAGATCAACGCTCCGACTACTTTGCGTGAACTTGGCCTGAAGGAAGAGGACATACAGAAACTTGCTGACAACGCAAGCAAATTAGTACCTTTCGGGAGCTTGAAGGCACTTAACGCTGACGACGTGCTGGAAATCTACAAGCTGGCATATTAGAAAAAAATCCTCCTGTTGTTACGGCAGGGGGATTTGCTTTTGCTATACACACTTCGTCGGTATTGTCATTTAATATCGCCGACATATCCCTTCAGGTATTCCGCAGTATACCCCTTACTACTGTTCATTACGTCTTCAGGTGTCCCGGAAATCACTACCTCTCCACCTGCGTCTCCTCCTTCCGGGCCAAGATCTATTATCCAGTCCGCAGACATCAGCACGTCAAGATTATGCTCGATGAATATCACCGTACACCCGTTCTTGTCGATCATCCTGTGAACTATCTGCAATAACTTTTTCACGTCAGTGTAGTACAGCCCCGTCGTAGGCTCATCCAGCAGATACAGCGTCCGGCCTCCGAATTTCTTCGACAGCTCTTTTGCCAGCTTCACCCTCTGAGCCTCTCCTCCCGAAAGAGTCAGCGCAGACTGCCCCAAATGTATATACCCTAATCCTGCGTCATGAATCACTCTCAGCTTACCGGCAATCTTCGGAATGTCCCCGAAAAACTCTATCGCCTCATCTACAGTCATTCCCAAAACGTCAGCTATATTCTTACCCTTAAAGCGCACTTCTAAAGTCTCGTGATTGTAGCGTGTTCCGTGACACACTTCACAATCCGAATATATGTCCGGCAAAAACAACATGCTAGTCTTCACGCTTCCTGCTCCTCCGCAGGCTTCACACCTTCCGCCCTTGACGTTGAAGCTAAATCTTCCGGCACTGTACCCGCGAATTTTAGACTCTGGCAGCTGCGCAAAGAACTCACGAATCAGCGAGAATACTCCTGTATACGTTGCAGGGTTTGAGCGCGGAGTCCTGCCTATAGGCGACTGATCCACTAACACAACGTTGTCGAACAGTTCACAGCCCTCAATAGACCGAAATTTTCCGGGACGTTCACGAAAATCACGGTCTAGCATTCTGCGCATTCCCTTGTACAGCACATCGTAGACCAAAGAGCTTTTGCCAGAACCAGACACTCCCGAAATACACGCAAACACTCCAGCGGGAATTTTCACATCAATATTCTTGAGGTTGTTATGAGCTGCTCCCTTCACCGTGAACCATCCCGAAGGCTTTCGTCTGGATTCCTTCCTCACGATTCCGGAAGCCTCTCCGCGCAAATATTTCGCAGTCTGGCCGTCAGTCTTGAGTACAGCGTCATAGCTCCCAGAATACAGAATCTCTCCGCCGTTTTCGCCTGCCTCAGGACCAAGCTCGATAAGCTCATCCGCTGCCTGCATGGTGTCTCTGTCGTGTTCTACAACTACTACAGTATTTCCCAGCGCACGAATCGACTTCAGGGAACGTATGAGTTTTTCCGTGTCTCTTGAGTGAAGGCCTATAGTCGGCTCGTCAAGGACGTACAAGACTCCGCTGAGGTTTGAGCCGATTTGTGTAGCGAGTCTGATTCTCTGTGTCTCTCCTCCTGAAAGTGTGTCAGCCCTACGTAACAGTGAAAGATAGCCGACTCCTACATCTACAAGAAATTCAAGCCTCTTGAGAATCTCGCTCATTACTTGGCCGATGATTGCGGACTCGTTTTTCGTGAGAGCAAAATTCTTCATGACTCCTAACAGCTTATCCACCGGCATAACCAGCAAATCACCGATCCCGTAACCTGCAACTTTTACGTTCAGGGCTTCTTGACGCAGACGAAGGCCGTTGCAGGTTTTGCACACGTCCTCTTCACGGTATGAGGCGACTTCTTCAGTAACATTATCGTTTTCCGCAAACCACTTCAGTTTTGCCTCAAGCCAGCCTGTTACGCCCTCAAAACGTCCCATATACGGACGGGCTATGCCTTTCTCGTCGAATATCATCGGGATTTTCTCGTCCCCTGAACCGTTCCAGATAAAGTCCTGAATTTCCGGTGCTAAGTCCTTCCACTTCACCGACAAATCCCAGCCGTGTTTTTCCGCAAACATATTCAGCTTTGTTACAGAGTAGGGCTTAGACCGCCACGGGATTATTGCACCATCCAGAACAGACCGCTCCGGATCAATCGCAAGCTCACGCGAAAAATGCTCATGACTTCCCAAGCCTCCGCAGTCAGGACACGCTCCCTTTGGGATGTTGAACGAAAAGAGTCCCGGCTCAACTTCGGGTATAGCTATTTCGCAGTCAGGACAAGAGTAATTTTCCGTCATGGTGTACTCGGTTTTGCCTTCGGGAGCAATAAGCACGTAGCCTCCGGAAAGCTGAAGAGCGGACTCTACGCTTTCGGCCAGACGTGTGCGCTTGTCTGCGGAAATTTTCAGGCGGTCTATGATGACTTCGATGTTGTGGCGTTTGTTCTTGTCGAGTGCTATATCTTCCTCAAGGTAATATGTCGTGCCGTCAACGCGGGCGCGAGTGTAACCCTGCTGTCTGGTTTTGCTGAAGAGGTTTTTGAACTCGCCTTTCTTGCTCCGGACTAATGGCGAGAGAATTTCTGTGCGCAGGCCTTCTTCGTGTTCGAGGATGTAGCCTAAAATTTCGTCTATAGAGTGGCGTTGTACGGGCTTTCCGCATTTCGGGCAGTGGGGAATCCCGATTCGTCCGAACAGCAGACGGAAGTAGTCGTAGACCTCTGTTACTGTGCCGACAGTTGAGCGGGGGTTGTGGCCTGTGCCTTTCTGCTCTATTGAGATTGCTGGAGAGAGGCCGGAAATTTCGTCGACATCGGGTTTTTTCTGAACACCTAAAAATTGGCGGGCATATGCAGAAAGACTCTCTACATATCTGCGTTGGCCTTCAGCATAAAGTGTGTCGAAAGCAAGCGATGATTTTCCTGAACCGGAAGGGCCAGTGATTACGATTAGCTTATTTCTGGGGAGGTCTATATCAATGTTCTTGAGGTTATGTTCACGCGCTCCCCTGATGGTGATTATGTCAGTCATGTTATCTCTTCCTTAATAGTGTATATTGGGGGAATATTTTAGCGCATAACAAATGCAGCATATTTTCAACCCACCACAGAAATTTGTGCTGTCAATAAAAGTTTTCACCTACCATATATTGACAAAAACAACCGCCAAAAATTTCACGCACCAGCAGTGTTTTCACTCGTATATATCTTCAAGCTAACATAGTATTTCCGCACCAAAAACACCGGCCAATTTTTTCACTCACCAGCAGTATTTTCACTCGTATATATCTTCAAGCTAACATAGTATTTCCGCACCAAAAACACCAGTCAATTTTTCACTCACCAGCAGTGTTTTCACTAAAATAGCAGCGTCAACACAGGCACACTCACCAGAGATATTATCGTCGACACTACCACACACCTCGCCGCAAATAAATAGTCCTTCCCATACATCTCCGCAAATATCTCGGTGTTCGCCGCCGCAGGCATAGCAATCAAAACTACAGTAACCTCCCACAAAATAGCTTCCACTCCTGCCAGCCTCAACAGCTCCATAAACACCACTGGCAAAATCACCAGCCTCACCGCCGTCAATATGAACGCGTCTTTCTCGAACGCTGAACGCAAATCTGACTCGCCCAACGCCGCACCGATTATCATCATCGACAGCGGCCCGGTCATATCACCGATATTCTTAATGGCTGTGGAAAGCACTCTAGGCAGCTCAAACGGCATAAACATTAACGCTATCCCCAAAAATACCACCGTCACGCTGGGGGTCTTCAGAAGCATAATCAACTTTTTCCGAAAATCCTGTTCATCCACAAACAAAGATATTCCCGCAGTCCAGATCAGTATTCGCACAGGCAGAAGGTAGAATGAAGCGTAAAATACTCCTTCAGAGCCAAACACAGACGCTACTATCGGCATTCCAGCATTTCCGGCGTTGGAGAACATAGTCGAAAAATCAAGCACTGCACGGCGGTTTACAGACTTTTTGCGCCAGAGAACTTTTGCCATAAGCCACGATATGAATATCACTACTGAAGAGATTATCATAATTTTTACGGCAGAGATTAGCTCGTTTATGCTTATCTCCACGTTAAAAGAGTTCAGAATCATGCAGGGAAGTGTTATATCAAGCAGCAGATTAATGAAACTTGACCGCCCTTCGTGCTTGAGAATCTTGGTCTTGGCCATGATGATACCAGTTACCACATAAATAAACATCAGGGCTTGAGTGTTTAGCATTCTGTCAAATACGCTCATGGAATTTTTTGCACCTCATTTTGCGGATAAATTACGGGGAAATTTTCAGACATTATATCAGCGAACAAAAAATCCCTCCGCAAAAACGAGGGGACAAATATTCACGTAATTTTATCTGCGTTTCCCAGCAATGCCTTTTAGGAAAACTCATGCCGCTAATCCAGAAAATCCTGATCATAATACCCCTTCGGAATCGCTCCTTTAGTGTCTGCTCTGCCGTCTGCGTACTCTAATTTGTTCACGTCAAGGCTGACCAGTGCAGTTATTGCCTGAGCTTTGAATGGGCCGTATACAGGAAACTCTAAGTTATTATAAGCTCTCCAAAATACATTAGGCTTCTGTATCTTCAGGAATAATCATCCCTGTAGGGTAGCGCGTATCTCTTGAAGCTGGATAGACTTGCGTAATTTCACGCTCCTGTATACAGTTCACCAGCACGAACGTAATATTTTCTGGGGTGTTGTCGGCTGAAGCTCTGTCCTTGAACGAAACAGGTATAGACCTTTTGTTGTCTGGAACTATTGCAATTATCCGCGATGTCAAAGGCTCATCAGGAATATATGCGTTTACGTTTTTGATAAAATTTTCACCATCATTAGAACCTATTCTGACTACATTTTGAGCCATCTCTGAAACACTGCTTACTTTGTCAGGGTAATCTTCAACATTGATCCCCATAACAGTATAACGATAGAACACCTTGATACATGCATTCATAAGAAGGTGTAGCTGCCTAGATTCGTCATCATCCATAATAACCATCTATTCAGTGCCGCCTTCCCAATTTATGCCGTAAGAGTTTGTGAACTTCACCACTACAGTGATGTAATGTCAAGGGAATTAAGCTGTCCAGTTTCACGGTGTGATACCACGCATACAGAAAAGTCTCCGATCCCGAAACACTCACAGCTCCAGCAACATATGGGCCTGTTACGGGCTTGCTGGGCAGTTTAAAGGTGTTTGCTGCCCACATAGTTTTCTGGCCTTCACTGCCTAGATAGTCGCATACACCGTCAATGTCTATAGTAACTTATGCACTCCGTCCTCTCCATCGTCTTCATGCCTGTATCCTATCGAAACAGCTCCATGTTCCATAACAAGACGCTTCACAGAATCAATATCAATAACTTTTCTGGCATTGTCTTCATCTGCAACTTCTGTGCGCTTCTTGTAGCCTATCATCGGCTAGAAAGCTCCGTAAGGTGCTTCAGTAACTCTCAGCTGAGGCTGCCCGTATAACTTCACGGCTTGCGTAATAGCGTCCTAACTGGTACAGCTCATCATATCCGGGAGATACATCATTTCTGAGAAAATTTATCCACAAACTTTTGGGATAACACAAATCATTGGAGATAGTCTCATACGACAAATAGGGCAGATCTGCCTCAAGCACTGCGCCGTCAAGCCTTGCGAAATACGCTAGACGCATAACCGCTGTTAATGTTCTCGACTGTGAGAGCCTGATATTTTGGGATGTGTACATTGCTTTTGTTGGGGTTATTCTTGACGAACCAAGCCATATGAAACTCCGAGAAATCCACCGGCTGTGAGGAGCGGCTACACTAACCCTCAAAATGTGCCGCGCATAAGAAGAAGCAGCCATCACCACAAGCGCAATGACTGCTAACAGAATACGTTTGTGAAGTCTCAATTACGAACTTCCTTCCTCTGTTATGAATTAATGTTAAGCAGCAGGAATAAGACTTTGCAGCTGTAACTCCTTAACTGACGCTAAAACACAAGCAACACCGTTTTTCTCTGGATCGTTATGTTCGTCCTCCTGACGCACTTTGCCGAAAACTGGTGTACCTTCAGCGACTTTAGCGGGGTGTTCAGCGTCCTGTGAAGCTGGCTCGTCATCGCGGGCGATCTGTGCGCGAGCTTTTGCTGCAATGGCCGCAGCTTTTGCCGCAACTTTTCTGTCCTGCCCTGAAGGGTCAGACGGAGCGTTTGCTGCCTGCTGGACTTGCTGCATGTTGCGCAGAGTCTCTTCTGGAGTGCTGCCCTGCTTGAGCCTGATGGGGACTTCTCCGCCAGTGATGTAGCTTTTTCCGTCTGGGCCTTGCGTGTATGAGTAGCTGACTCCTCCGCCGAACTCTCCTGCTGCTGCTTGATGGGCGGCTTCGTGGGCGATGACTTCACGCTCAATCTTCTTCAGTTCGTCGACTTGTTCGTCCTTTTGGTCGTCGGATTTGTCTTTTTTGCGCCGGGCTTCACGTTTTTCGGCTTCAGCCTTAATGATGTTCTGGGTGTCTTGATGTTCTTGGTCTTCCTTGCGCAGGGCTTCACGGGTTTCCTGCTCTTTTGTATGGATGTCCTCAGTAGTAACTCCTCCGCTGACTCGGTTGAGCTGCTCTTCAGTGCCCTTCATAGTTACTGACGCTCCAGTGATGTAGTTGCGTCCGTCAGCACCCATAGAATAGTGATACACTGTATGAACTTGGGCATTGCTGCCGAGTTTAGCCTTGAGGGCTTGTTCTTCGGCGAGGATTTCCTGTTCTTTAGCTTGTTTATCCTGATCTGTTTTCTGGGTAGTTTTTTCTGGTTCATAGACGCGGGAATTTCCCTGCATCATTGGCTCTAAATATCCTGCAGAAAGCATTGATGTTACCTGCATAATCTACACCTCCTTGTTTGTAGTCAGTATATTATACTAAATTTCGGGCTTTGTATTCATTATCCTAACAGCAGGATAACTGTCTATACAGCACATACCTTTTTGCCGAAAATGCATTTACCATACACAAAACATACTCAGGCTACACATCTTTTACAGCACAATAGCTTTTGCTGAAAATGCATTTACCATACACAAAACATACTCAGGCTATACATACTTTTACAGCAACATACATATTGCCGGAAGCGTTACTATACACAGCACATTCTGGATAAACATCACTTTCGCCGCAAACTCCATATTACCGTGATACACCTCACACAATATCACCGTATTGCTCGCAGCTGGCATCGCCATTATCAGCGCAAATACCGCCGCAACTATCGGCTTGCTCCCAAACGGAAGCACCCTCAAAATCAAGCATATCACTACAGGATACACTACAAGCCTCAGCAGTGCTGACAGCCACGCTGACCTGTCCGCCAATATCTCCATACCGTGACTGCGCGCTAATGCCATACCTGTTACTACCATAGACAGCGGCGTCGTTATGTTCGACATGTGCGTTATCGGTGAAGCTACCATCGCAGGAAGTTTCACCCTCCCAAAGTACATTATCAGGCTAAACACTGTAGCTATATTCACCGCGCTGAAAATTATTCCCTTCATGCTGAGACCTTCTGCTTTGTGGTCGGGTCTGTCTCCTGCTATAGCTATTGCTCCGAATGAATACACCGTTATATTGAACGCAATCACAAGCATTACAGATAGTGCTAAACCTTCTGCTCCCAGCAGTGCAAGCGTTATCGGAAATCCCATAAATCCGCAGTTGTTGTACGCACATGTGAACGCCCACACTCCTCTGCACCCTTCAGGGACTCCAAGAGGCTTGGCCAGAATACTCGAAATGTACTGCATTCCGGTATACGCTATCAGCCCGGCAATGATAATTATCATACTGTCCTGAACAAATGCAGGATCGTACTCTTTCTGCGCAAGTGAAATAAATATCGTACACGGCAGTGTTACCTTCAAAATAAACACCGAAAAATACGCACTGGCTTCGGGCTTCAGAATACCCAGCTTCACCGCTAAATACCCCACCGCTATCAACACAAATAAACTCACTAGGTTAGACATCACTACGAAAAAATCCAGATTCATAAATCAACTCTCCTTTAGTAATATAATTCAAAATATAGCATAAGGAGCGATTTTATGCCGCTGATAATTGATACTACGGATACTCTGGATGCACGTTTCTTCATGAAGAATGACAGCTTTGACACTATAAATAACTCTTTGCCGCTGATTGCTCCTAGACAGCTTCACAGCTCAGAGATACTTTGCGTGAATGATGAGAATTTTTCAGAGTATGTTCTGCCTGCTCATCCGGAAGCTGACGGAATTTTGTTGACTACCTCTAGAACAGGTGCGGCCCTTAGGTTTGCAGATTGCGCTCCTGTGATGTTGTGGGGGAAAAAATGGGTGATGATTCTGCATTCGGGCTATAAAGGTACAGTCCTGAATATCTCCGGGTTAGGGCTTGGCCTCGTGAAAAAAAAGATGGGAGATTACGCAGTTAAAGCAGCGCGTGCGTGGATAGGGCCGTGCATAGGCAAAGAGCATTATTGCAGGGACATCGCAGACGAGTGGACGCAGAAAGGAGTGCAAAGTTTTGGCGGGAAAAATTTTGACGTGAGGGACGGGAAAATATATTTTGACATTGCTGGTGAGATACACTCTCAGCTTTTGGATGGCGGCATCTGTGAGGAAAATATAACCAGTTCAGGACTTGATACGTTCACTAGTCCTCAATGCTATTCGTACAGGCGCGGTGATACCAATGCAAGAATGACGCTGTATGTGAGGCTTAGGCCTTAACGGACAGAATGAAATGCGGCCCGACGGTTAGGAATGCCTAACTGTCAGGCCGCTTGTATCATGGCACGCGGGCTTATTGGCTAAATCTCGCCAAAGTTGTAGAAACGCGTTATCTCTCGCTTGAACGTCAGGTGAAATACTCCTGTGCTGCCGTTACGGTTCTTAGCTATCCTGATGTCAGCTTGACTGTCCTTCAGGTCATTATTCTCATTCTCAGAGTAATAATCCTCTCGGAACATCATCATCACTACATCCGCGTCCTGCTCTATCGCTCCAGAATCTCGCAAGTCCGCTAATTGTGGCTTCTTGTCGGTGCGGTTCTCAGCATTACGAGACAACTGCGACAACGCTATCACAGGGCAATTCATTTCGCGGGCGGTGGCTTTCATCATTCTGGATATGTCAGAAACTTCCTGCTGCCGGCTGGCTGTACGGGCGGCCTGTTCTCCTGAACTCATCAGCTGCAAATAGTCCACTACTATCAGTGCTAAATCAGGATGGCGCATCTTGAAACGCCGGCAACGTCCAAAAAACTCCATCGCTGATAACTGCGTGCTGTCATTGATGTAGATATTACGCTTCGCTACTGTGTCTGCGGCTATGCGCACTGCATCAAACTCTACGCTGTCAAACAGACCTCGTGTCAGCCTCGATAGGTCTACTCCGCTCTCTGCGCTGATCATGCGCTGCACTAACTGTTCTGCGGGCATTTCCAGACTGAACACCAACACAGGGGCGTTGCTGTCACCTCCGCCGAACTGTGCGATGTTTAATGCGAACGCAGTTTTGCCCATGGAAGGCCGGGCGGCTATGATGTTGAGGCTTCCGGGCTGAAGACCTCCGGTGAAGTGGTTCAAATCCGAGAAACCTGTAGGGTAGCCGGTAATGCGTTTACCTGTACTGCGTCTTAGCATGTCAATGTTCGCAAACACAGGAGTTATGATTTCGCGGCTATGCCTGAACTCTCCATTTCTATTATTCTGTCCTGCGTCGAAGAGCATCTTTTCAGCCTTTTCAAGAATGTCCGGCACACTCTTTTCGTAGATAGCGGCATTCCTGGAGATTTGTTCTCCTGCATTAAGAATTTTGCGCCTGACTGCATGATCTCGGACAATATCCAGATAAAATTGAATGTTCTGGGGGTGAGTGATTTCTTCAGCAAGTTCGTCGAAGTAGGAGTTACCGCCGAGTCTTTCAAGCAGGCCTTTGCTGGCGAGTTCATCAGGGAGAGTGATGTAGTCGACAGGTTTACCTGCAGAGTACATTTCCCCCATGACAGAGAAGATTTGGCGTGAGCGGTCGTCGATAAAGTCGTCAGGCTTGAGGTTCTCCAGAGCAAGAGTAAGAGCCTCAGAAGAAAATATGCATGCCCCTAGAATTGCTCTCTCTGCATCCGGGCTGCCCAATAAGGTTGGTTGCGTCATGCTACTCTTCATCTTCATCTTCAGCTCTTTCATTTAGGAGTTGCATATGTTGGTCTTGTAGCTGCATGCGTTTCCATGACTGTTTTGCGTCCTGTTTCATGGTACGTATTTCGTCTAAAATAATATCATCATGCGTCGTGCTGAGATATTCCTCAAGCGTTGCTGTTTGTAGCTCGCCGTCCTTCATCACGAAGAATCTAGGTTCTACCGTTGCCTCCAGCATTGCCCTTATGTCGAGAGTTTTCCCTGCAGTTTTTGAGATGAGTGAAGACGCTATCTCCGTGATTTTGTCGCAGTAGAATTTTAGGTCTTCTAGGTCAGTAGCTATCAGTTCGATAATTTTCCGGTTGTTGTCCCAAAGCCCGAAGTCCTTTGGTTTGCTCAAAATGCGGCGTAACATCGCTATCGTATCATTACAATAGCCCGAGAAAAATTTTCCGTCGTAGCTGATACCCGATGCAGTTTCATGAATACTTTTCATGGTGGGTGAAAATCTCCTTTCGTTGTGGGTACAATCGCTTGCTTGCAGCTTGCGTCGCTGTCAAGCTAGCGCAGATTGTACCAACATTTTTCCGTTTGTCAATATACGACATTCTTTGACCTTCTCGCAAACTGGTCAACGGCCTCCATCCCAGCCCGTAAACACGGCTCACATCCATAACCTTGCGGGGCGTTCCGTTCGGCCGCGTAACATCCCACAATATTTTCCCTCCATATCCCACTACTTCACTCACTACCTCCGCCAATTCCCGAATACTAATCTCCTCTCCTGTCCCAGCGTTCACCGCCTCACTGCCCGAATAACTCTCCATCAACTTCACACACAATTCCGCTAAATCATCCACGTACAGAAATTCCCGCAACGGGCTTCCGTCTCCCCAACAAGTTACACTCTCAGCTCCGGACACCTTCGCTTCGTGAAACCTCCGTATCAGTGCTGGCAATACATGCGAGTCCTCAGGGTGATAGTTGTCGTTAGGCCCGTACAGGTTGCAGGGCATCACTGATATATAGTCAGTGCCGTGCTGCGTGTTCAGGTACTCACAGTACTTCAGGCCGGAAATCTTCGCCAATGCATACGCCTCATTCGTGCGCTCCAAATACCCAGAAAGCAAATACTTCTCCTTGATGGGCTGAGGACACTTTCTCGGATATATGCATGATGAACCTAGAAATTCCACCTTCTTGCTGCCGTTCATGTACGCTGAATGTATGACGTTCATCTCTATCATCATGTTAATGTACATGAAATCTGCCGGATAATGGGAATTTGCTCCTATGCCTCCGACTTTTGCCGCTGCTACAAATACGTATTCCGGCTTTTCCTGCGCAAAAAACTGCTCAACTTCTGCTTGACGCGTCAAATCAAGCTCTGAATGTGTGCGCGTGATGATGTTCGTGTAGTTCTGCCTGACAAGTTCCCTGACTATCGCTGAACCTACCATGCCGTTATGTCCAGCAACATAAATTTTTGCGTTCTTATTCATGTTAAAGTCTCTCCTGAAAAATTTTTGCCTATAATATCATGCTGTGCAAATCACTTAGGAGGCTTTTCTTAATATGACAGGAAATATTGTAGATTTACAGCATATGCTAGCTAGACGTGAAGCTAGATACTTACAGCAGCAGAGCTTTCTTCAGGCTCATCATTGCCCGGTGGTGTCCTTCAGCATGAACATTCCAGGCCCGATTAAGACTAATACACTGATCCGAAAAGCATTCACTCTTGGCCGGAAGCTATTGCTCTGTCAGCTCGAAAAGGCTGGTGCTGAGCTTCTGGCTCTCTCAGAAATTCATGAAGACACTGGTGATGAATTACTGCTCTGTGTAGGGAATATACAGCCTGAAATTCTGAAGGATATTGCTGTGAATATTGAGGACGCTTCAGAACTTGGGAGGCTCTACGATATTGATGTTATTGACGCTGACGGGAAAAAGTTATCACGTCCGCAGTTCAGGAAGTGCCTGATATGCAGCAAACAGGCTCAGGAATGCGCAAGGTCTAGGACGCACTCAGTAAGTGAAATGCAGACTGCAATAGAAAATATTCTGCAAAATCTTCACTCAATATGTGATAATTAAAATGTAGTATAAAATCTATAAAATCAGGAAAGGGGCATTTCTTCGTGAAGCTCAAACATTTTATAGCTCTATTCATAGTTGTACTTTTGTTCTTCAGTTCTGGATGCGGTTCATCCAGCAATCTCGCCAAGATTTCAAGCGACACCAATACTAACAATCAGACCGACACCAACACCAACAACAACACTGACACGTCCACAACTCTCACGTCAGCAGACATTGAGATTACTCAGACCATCACAGAAACAGCAGACAGTACTAACGCTGTCTTGGCCGATGGCGAAACAGTAAGCTACTCAAACGTGAGTATCACCAAAACAGGAGACGGCTCCGGCGGTGAAGATGCCGACTTCTACGGCACAAACGCTGCTGTACTCGCAACTAACGGCGCAACCCTCACGCTCACAGCTTCACTTGTCGTTACGGACGGCACTTACGCCAACGGAGTATTCTCTTACGGTTCAGGCACTACCGTAAACGTAAAAGACTCCGTAATCATCACCAGCTCCAACAATTCTGGCGGCATTATGACCACTGGCGGAGGCACTATGAATGCAGAAAACCTCACTATCGAGACTTCCGGAGGCTCTTCGGCAGCTATCAGGTCAGACAGAGGCGGCGGCACTGTCAATGTTTCAGGCGGCAGCTACACCACTTCAGGAACAGGCTCACCGGCTGTATATTCCACAGCGGATATTACTGTGTCAGATGCATATCTTGAGTCAAAAACTGCTCAGGGTGTCGTAATCGAGGGCAAAAATTCAGTAACCCTCAAAGATTCTCAGCTAGTAGCAAATCACAATAAGTTCAACGGCCAAGACTCCAGCTATCAGGGAATAATGATTTATCAGTCCGGCTCAGGAGACGCAAGCGAAGGCAAAGGAGAGTTCTCAATCACAGGAGGCAGTATCACCAATGCCAACGGTGCAGTATTTTTCGTAACGAACACCGCAGCAGATATTACTCTGAATGATACTGACATTGTGAACAACGACAGTGAAGGCATAATGCTCAGAGCAGAATCGGCAGCATGGGGGTCTAGCGGCTCAAACGGAGGCAAGGTGAATTTCTATGCAGTTGACCAGACACTCACAGGAGATTTTGTAGTTGATGAAAACTCAGCACTAAATCTGTATGTATCTGGTGATTCAGTGTTCACCGGAACAATCAACGGCTCATCAGAAGTCTCAAGTGCAGCAGACAGCTCAAGCTCAACAGGTCAGGTATATGTTGAACTGAATGACTCAACGTGGATTCTGACCGGAGAGTCAAATATCACATCACTCACTTGCGGAACTGGCAGCGTGAACCTGAACGGCTATGCTCTGTACGTCAACGGTACTGCCTACACTTCCGGAACAGCAAGCACCGGCACAGCAATAGATATCTCTTCAGGTTCAGGAGACAGCAGCGGCGGAGATTCTGGAGATGACAGGCCTACGCCTCCAGACGGCAATACTTCAGGCGATAATAGACCCGGCGGCAACACTTCAGGCGATAATGCTCCCGGCGGCGAATCTGACACTGACTCCGGCAGCAATGATACTTCTATGAGTTTTGCTAATGCCTCGTACACCACAAGCACAGTCAATAACGTAACTTACAGGGCATATACTAATCTGGTCTATGTCTCAAAACCTGTCAACGAAACTTACCAGAGAATGAACGTGTATATCCCTGAAGATTATTTTTCAGGCGGAACTATCAACGGCTACACTGCGACGACTGCGCCGATATTCATGCCTAACGGTGTAGGAGGCTACTCAAAAGCCAGCGCAATGACACCATCAAGCTCAAACTCTGTTGGAATCGCTCTCAGTAAAGGCCTAGTAGTTGCATCACCGGCACTCAGAGGCAGAGATTCAGATTACGGGACTGCTCCGGCGTGCATAGTGGACTATAAGGCTGCTGTGAGATATTTGCGGACTGCGGGTATTCCGGCAGGAGACACTGACAAAATCATTTCCAGCGGAACAAGTGCAGGCGGAGCTATATCTTCACTTTTGGGAGCAACAGGCAACTCAAGCGATTATGACGAATGGCTTAATGAACTTGGCGCGGCGAGTGCGTCAGACGATATTTTTGCGTCAATGTGCTACTGCCCAATCACGAATCTAGACAACGCTGACGGCGCATATGAATGGACATTCGGCACAGAGTCAGACGCTTCGGAAGAGCTTACTGCAAACTTCATCACGTACTTGAACGGCCTGGAGCTTGGCTACACTCTCAATTCTGACGGCACAGGCACATTTGCGGACTATCTGGAGTCTCTGGGAATATCTCTGTCAACATACGGAGCAACAAGGGACAAGAGTCAGATTCCGGCGTTCGACAGGCTGGATTTGAGTTCAGCTGAAAATATCGAGTTCGGCAATGCGCATTTCACTGAGTACGGCTACAACCACAATACAGCAAGCACTAACGCTATGGCGGACTCTGCTGTGATTAAGGCCATGAACCCAATGAACTACATCGGCTCAGCGACTACGGCCAAGTACTGGAGAATCAGGCACGGAACAGAAGACAGAGATACATCACTGGCAATCCCTGCGATACTTGCGCTGAAGCTGCAAAAAGAAGGCTTTGACGTAGATTTTGCTGCGGCATCTGGCGAAAAGCACGGAGGAGATTACGACCTTGATGATCTTTTCACGTGGATTGATGAGATTTGCAAATAGCAATTAGTTGCTGAGACTTTGCGGCTTATGTAAAAGCAGCTTTTACATAAGCCGCCTTTTGTTCGGAGGCGTATGAGTGAAAAAGTTTCGCATTGTGATTCTTGGCCTGATAGTGTGCATGATTTGCAGTGTACACTGTGAAGGCTCTAGCTGGGGGAAAAATTTCTACAAGAGTCTTTCTCGCAGATTATGCTACAACAGAAAAGATTACCCTGCACTGACTGACGAAGAATTTGCAAATTTCCGGATGGTGCGTGTTTCCGGAATAGGCGAAGGAAAACTGTACCGGTCTTCAAGTCCAGTAAGCACTTGGGGCAACAGGAACAGTATTGCTGACGATGCAGCAAGAAGAGCAGGAGTGAAAACGTTTGTGAATCTTGCGGACACAGAGTCGTCCGTGAGAAAGCATGACGGTTTTGCGGGGAGCTATTACTCTGAGCAGAAAATTATAGCGTTGGGGCTTGGGATGAAGTATCAGAGCAGAATTTTCCGTGAAAGTCTAGCGCGCGGAGTTAAAGAGATGGCGAAAAGTGAAGGGCCATTTTTGATTCACTGTTCACTAGGCAAGGACAGAGCAGGATATGTGTGTGCATTGATAGAGTGCCTGATGGGAGCAAGTATGCAGGAAGTTATAGCGGACTATCTTGTGTCATTCTGGAACTATTTCGGAATAAAGCAGGGTACTCGAGAATATGATTATGTAGCAGAGAATGAGATAGTGAGATTTTTGGCGCAGGCATTTGGAGTGAAGAGTGAAGACATGACGAAAATCAATCTTGCAGACGCTGCAGAGAGATATTTTCGGGGAATAGGGGTATCAGAGAATGAGATTGCGGCATTACGGGAAAATCTGAGGTCTTGACAATACCCCACCCCAAGTCGTCTATAATACCTAGCAATTTTACAGCTTGGAGGGGTTTGTTGATGCCTGTATTTCTTATAGGTTTACTGCTAGGGATCATGTGTGTATTCAATGGAGAAATAGTTTTGGGTATTATTATAGGAGTGATTAGCTTCATTGCTTTCCCATTCATAGATGAATATATGATGATAAGCCGTAACAAACGGGAGAGAAGAGAGGCTGAGATGAAAGGGCCGGAAGCACTTCGACAGTATGAAGATGAGGTAGAAAAAAGACTTAAAATGCTAGATTTCCTTGAGACTAGATACGGTCCTGAAGTCAGAGCACGTGAACGCGACGAAAAATTAGCTGACGACATCGCCCGCAAAATCCGCAAAGGCTACTAGCACACGAAAACTCCCCTCCTGAAGTCATCAAGAGGGGAATATTTTTACTCTTCCCAGAGGCGTTCAAGCCTGTAGAAATCTCTGCCCTTGTGGCTGAAAACATGCACTACTAAATCTCCTGCGTCAAGCAGTCTCCAGTTTGAGCTTTCTCCGCCCTCAACTTTGCACTTTCTGCCCTCGCGCACAAGGACTTCTTCAGCTGCGTCCGTAAGAGTTTTCATGTGAACTTCAGAATTTCCTGTTACCAGCACAAAAGCGTCTGCAAGGCTTCCGCGTCCCTTGATGTCAAGCACAAGTATATCCTCGCCATTTTTGGCTTCCAGTGCTGCAGTGATAGTCTCGATAATGTTACTCATGAAAATAGCTTCATGCTCCTTTGCAAAATATTATGGTTTATCGCTCCGGATATTATAGTAGAGATTGGAGATATTTTCTCAGTTTTTAGTGGTCGCTGGATGTCCGAAACGTGATGAAAAAATTTATCTAGTCAATGCTCTTGTTCCAACATCTGAACCGTAACATGTGCCTCAAATCAGAGTCAGCAAAATATGTGAAGTTCCCAACGATAAAATTCTTTATGTTTGTTCTGGCTTCATTCTATGCACTCCTGACAAAAATATTGTTGCTGTTTTACGCTTTTGCTTCTCTGGTAATCTTGCGCACAGCATAGGGCCTTGCAAACCTCATAAGCTCATCGCTCACAAAAATCTTCCCTTTTTCTGAAAGTTCCGGCAGCATTGCAGGATATACCTCTATAGTTTTTCCGTTCACGGCAAGTCCTTCGTCAATGTACGAAATTTCGCAGTCATATTCCCTGAGAACATCCTCAAGAGCGGCTATATATCTTCTCTGAGTCTGAGTGTCTATCCGTTCCTCAACTGTACCATAACGCCCCCAGTTCAACAGCTGTATCGCGTAAAACCTGTCAAGCACACTGTGTACATGCTGATTCCTGTAGTGCTTCAGGCATTTATAGCAAGCTCCGTCACACTTGCACCCTGAGAGCATCGCTTCAATCCGCTCAAACAGTACCGGAATACTCTCCTGCACACCAGCAGAATACCCCGCTCCGCTGGAAAGACTGTCGTAGATGTATATATCTGCGTAGGTTTTCCCTGTGGGCTGCCTTCTGATTCTGCACCCCGTAACAAGTTCTGTGAACTCTATATCAAGTTCCTCACACGCAGCAAGTCTCAGTGCTTCGGCCAAAGAATGCCCAGCCATCTCAAGCCACCGGATAGGCGCAGGAGCAGTGTTGATTTTGTCAGCGTCAAGAGCAAATTCCAGCACCAGCATATCAGTGATAAAGTCATAGCCCAAATTTACGTTCATAGGGCTGTGGTGTCTGCAAGGGGTATTCATGAATCTAGACTTGTATGGTCTGCCTATGCCCTTTAGGACTCCGGAGTCGTCAGATGGCATTGCTGCACCGCATTCGTCGCAAACCATAAAACCTTTGTCATCTTGGCCGGTGTTGAGCATGATAATCCTTTGGTTTGTTCTTGAGGCCATACGGATATTTTTGCAGCCCGGAATTTTTGTCATGCTGTCAGCTTCCGGCAGAGTTGAATACAAAGGGGTCTGCACTCTGGTGTATTCCTCTACGAGCTGTGCTTCGAGTATAGGCTCTGCATTTCTGGGAGCAAATCCCCATGGCCTGAGCATTGGTCTCATTGCTGACAATGCAGCATTTCCGCAGAAAGGACACACCTTCAGCCCTTCTTCAGCAAGGCCAAACCACCCGCATTTTTCGCATTTGATGACCTCTTTCAAGTAATTGGGATCATGCATGAATTTTTCAGCGGGCTTGAAATATCTTGAGGCTCTCTCAATTCCGGGATAATATATGCCTCCGATCTGGTACGTCAGCTTGTCGATCACTACAGATCTTCCGGGTGCGTATTCGCCTATAGCAACATCAAGCCCACGCTCTGCCTGATACATGATTCTTCCGTCTGGGTGCATAACGTACATGCTCACTACATTTTTGGGGAATGAGTATGTCGGAATAATTCCCTCTTCGTACAGAGCATCGAGCAGGCTTTTGGTTTTACCGTAGTACTCGCTGAAAAGTTCAGGATGTGCATTGAGTTTAGCTTTGAGTTCCCGGAGGCTGAAAATAAGATATTTCCTGAATGCAGGAACATCCAGCTCATCAAGCATAAGCAGAGAATTTTTTGCTGGAGGGTCATAGTTTTTCAGGTACTCAGTGAAGGCGTACCAGTGCTGCGTCAAAAACTCTTCTGCGCTCATAGTGTCGAGGCTTGAGCGATTAGCCCTCAAAAATTCCTGAAGCACTATCATGTTCATATGCCTGTGCAAAAGTTTTTCGTTGTGGACATCAACCCACACCGCACCCGGTTCACCTCTGAGCATAGGCACGGGATTCCTGAAGTACAGCGAATCATGCGGCCCGTCCTCACAGAAAGTGATTATCGTTGACAGGACTGCACCTCTTCTGCCTGCGCGGCCTGCTCTCTGCTGGTAGTTCTCCCTTGTCGGCGGAATATTTCTCAAGCCTATTGCGACTAGTGAGCCTATATCAATACCAACTTCCATTGTGGTGGTGCTGCTCAAAATATCAACAGGGGTCTCGTTTTCGTCAAGCATGTCTTGAAATCGCAGCTCGTATTTCTCAGTTTTTGACCACAGATCATCGCGCTGGTCTTTTCTGGAAATCTGTGCTGTGTGTTCCTCAGTGTCCAGAACGTGAACTTTTGCGCCGTTCAAGGCATCTTCAGCGGGCTTCCGCCAAAAACGCAGAGCCTCGAAATCCTGTGCAGTCATATGGTGAATCTCCTCCGAACCGCACACGGGGCAATGTTTCCGGAGCATATAGGGCGAAATCTCCGAACAGCATTCACACTTGAACCACGTATGCTTAGGGTCAATACACGGATATACTTTCTCAAGATTGATATAGCTTCGTTCGCTGCCGTGCTGTGAAGTCTCTGTGAACTCACCGGATATTTTCTCTGCGATTTTTGCGGCCTCCGGTGAATCTGCTTTCCAGCCCATAATATTCATGATGTTCTTGGAGAAACGCCAGCCGTCTATCAGTCCATAGCCTTCATAGCACGCTCTGACCTCCATTCTTGTGGTGTCCGGGATGATATGCCCAAGTGCCATACACGAATCGCATACAGACATCACCCACGCGCTGAACAGTTCACGAAAATCCTTCTCAGAAATTTTTACGCCGCAGTCTTCCAGTTCATCGAGAACATCGAGCAGAGCTTTTTCTGTAGGCTCAAGCCAACACAGTGCAGACTCGTACAAGGTGTTATAGCCTCCGCAGAACAACATCATCAAGTACCCCTGCACCTTATGTGCTGCGCTGGACATGTTCAGTGATACGGGTTGCTTTCTCGTGTACCGCTTCTGAGCTTTTGTGCAGTCAGCGTAAAATTTTGCCCTCTCTGCGCCGTGAAGTATCTGGACGTTGTTCATTCCGGCAGCAAGGCAGAAATAGCCGTAAATGTCGTGCAGAGAATAATCACCAGACCGCTCCGATTTGTCCATCAGGCTGACGGCAAGCATAAATAGCTGACGTACCGCAGCAGCTTCCGAAATTTCCGACATATCCCGCGCAAGTTTTGCGGCTCTTTGCCTGCTGTCCGAGAACAACAGAGTTTTCCGGCCCTCATTCGGGAAAAGTTCGCTGTCTTGTGTCCTGTCATGCACTGGAGGCTGAAGACGGAACTGTGAATGTATCAGGTTGAAGAATGACTGATTGCCCCGTGTGTTGAACGAAGTTAGCTGCGTGCGGGATAACACGTGTCCGCAGTGAGGACATGAAGGGAACGTGATCACTTGAGGCTTGCCCTTGACCGAGTAATCGCAGTAGTACAATTTTCGTGTTCCCGGCTTGAGCGAGCGCACAGAGACGGTGAAGTCTATGAATCCGCTGCTGACATCCAGATAGCAGGGTTTGAGTTTTTTGCTTGAGGGTCTGAAATTTTCGGGAGGGATGTATAAATGTATTTCTTTCATGTTCGCATCCATGACATAGCCCGGATAATGCCATAAATACGAGTGAGTCCCTGTGCCTATTTCGTTCTCAAGAATGTAGCCCCTGAAGAATAAAGCTCCGCAACGCCTGTCGTTATAGAGTTCGTACACAGCACTTCCGCACTCAGGACAATTCAGTTTTCCGTCAGACAGGAAGATTTCCCCAAGTGTCAGCCCTCCGTCATGGTGAGAATGCGGACAGTTTTCGTTTGTGCAAGCATAGACTCCTTTAATGCCCCTGAAGAGCATATGCATTCTTGCAGGAAAAAGCACAGACCCATCACGCCCCCTAGCAAGTGCTGCCACTGCCAGAAGCACCCCTAGACTTTGAAGAGCGTACTCTTCCGAAACAGCCGGGAAGATCAGTGCAGCAAGTTCATCCACAGACTTGGCCGAGCCTCTGCATTCCGTCATGAGCTTGTTGAACGGGGCATAGCGCACGAGATTCTTGTACATCCATTCGCGTGCGTCAGGGAGAGACGAAAACGGTGCAGGGCTTTGCGGTATTCCAGACCATAAAGCATTAAGCTCATTAAGCTGAGAAGCCGGAGACTCTAGTTTTTCCGCGCTGCATGACATGAATTTAGACGCAGGCATATCGTATTCGTCAAGGCCTGCGATATTTTCGCGTTCACCTCTCAGCCAGAAGAATTTATGCTCCGAACCTGACGAGGTCAAATCATTTAGGAAGTGCATAACGTTTTCACGGTCTTGTTGCGAAGAATCAGGCATACTAGCCGTAGTAACTATGAACTGCATATTTTCCCGCGTAAGGCCAAGCCTGTGCATGAATCTCCGGATAAGTAGTGCTGTCTCTCCTCCTGCTGAACCCCTATACATGTGAGCTTCGTCAATGATGAAGAGCATTTTTCTGCGGCTGAGACTGAATGCTTTTTGTGTTGCGTCCCAAATTCCGGCCTCTATCGGACGCATGAGCATGTATTCAAGCATTGAGTAGTTTGTGATCAGTATATCCGGACAATATTTCTGCATCTCAAAGCGCGTAACCAGTTCTGCATCGTCTTCGTCCGGCGAGTGTATTCCTTCGTGAAGACGCTCAAGAAAAGCTCTGATGTCTGACTTAGCCGGAAGTTTTCCCTCACTGGACAGCACAGAACAAAAACGCCTCTTTGCCTCAGATTCAGGAAGCATTTTCTCGGCTAAAGAGTCCTCTAGCTCGCGGTCTTGATGAAGCTCCGGAGTATTCCCTGAATATGGAGTTCTGCCTGTGTACATTCCGAATTGAGGTCTGCGCAGACTCTCTCCGCAAGTTTTTCTGAAGGTGTCCAAAAATTTACCGTCAATGTCCCCCATAATTTTCCGCATACGGCTCAACTGGTCGGACACAAGCGCATTCATCGGGTACATGATTATTGTTCTGACTCCTCTGTGCTGCCAGCTATCCGGAGAATTTCGGGCTTCGTCTGCAAGTTTTGCCAGCATAGGCCACATGAAGCACTCTGTTTTGCCTGAACCTGTGCCAGTAGAGACGGCAATATCTTCGCCTTTCAGAGCAAGCTCCAGAGCCTCAACCTGATGAGTGAACGGAGAAGAATATACTCCTAATCCGGCTTCAGCAAGTTTCTGGAAAAAGCTCCTTAGCCATTCCGGAATATTTGCCGTGAAGAGACCGCCAGGAATCTGTTTGTAGGACGGTGAAGATTCTATATACGGTTTTCGGTACAACAGGCCTTCAGCGTCAATATTTTTCTCAGACGCATTCAGAAGTATTCTTGACTTCCCGAAATATTGAGACCTGATATAGTCTTCAAGTTCCTGTTTCAGCCGTGAATGAACAAAATTTGCTCCGCCTGACATGATTTATGCCTCCTTGAAATCAAAGCCCGTGCTGCTGAGTACCGGCCTTATGCTGTCAAAAATGTCTGAGTTCATGACTCTCACAAAGTCCGCCGGAAAATCTGAATACTTCACAGGCCAAGAGTACAGCCTAACAAGATTCATCTCTGCATTAGGCAGAATACATCCAAAAGTGATTTTCACGATACTTCCATCATGGTGATACTTAATCGGCGGAAGTGTCCCGTTCGCTGCGAGACATGCCGACATTGCTGCTCTGTGGTCTATCCAGTTCGGAAGAGACGACAACAGAATTTTTCCGTCAAAGAGCCTGCACAAAAAGTACTGGTACACCGAAACACTGTGCATTCTAGCCATACAGATAACGCCTTCGGGAGGGTATGTGTTTACCCAGTTCCTAGAGTATTTTCTGGGGGTCATGTTCAAGTATTCAGGCTGAAGGTAGCTGCTGAAATTCTGCCAGTGAATATTTTGTGTGAGGTGTTCCCAGAAATCAGCAAGTGTGTTTTCGCTCAGAGCAAACATATCACGTAAAGTTCTGAAGTGTTGTTTTCCTGAGTCCGAAGCGTCCGCCAGTCTGTAGCTTCCAAGCCCGCTGACCGGAAGAATTTCGCTGACTGCCTGACCGCGAACGTAAATGTTGTCTCCTGCTCTGGAAAGAGAGTACATCGGCGGGGAGAGTCTCTGTGTTTTGTGGTACATGTATCCGGCCTTGAGAAAGGTACTGTAGATTTCTTCGCATAGTTGCTGAATGTCGGGAAAAACTCCCATCATTTCCGGGTATACCTGCATTAAGCTGTTAATGAGATTCATGATTCTTTGCTTGAAATGCGCAACGCTTATCGTACCGGAAGAGTTCTCGTCATCCTGAATGTCCCATAGAGACGCAAGCCCGCACTGTCCCAAGAAACTATATATTATTCTGGCTTTGTAGTCAGATTCAGACTCAGTTATGCCCTGTATGAGTCTATAGTCATCTGCTATTCTGCTGAGGAGGCCAAAACACCGTTTCACTTGTCATCACCGGCAAAAGCTCTAAACATTTTCAGAGAGTAATCATCATCCAGATTGTCCCTGAGGGTTTCTGTTTCTCCGCAGACATAAGCGAGTGAGTACAGCAGAAATATATCGTGTCTCTCAACTCCGGACATTACCTGCATATCAGAGAATATATCCCTAAGAATATTTTTAGCTAGTGTCGGGATTCTGAGCTGCTTTAGGAGTTTACGATACGGCTGCTCTGAGTTGCGGCTTCCTGAAAAATCCTGAAAAGCAGGTGCTTCACGGCCTGATACATAATTTCTGTCAGGATAGCTGTCAATGAATATTTCAGTCAGCACAGGAATGCAGTAATTTACTATGCTCTTTGGTTCGAGCTGAAGATCTTCATGAAACGGGTGTACAAGTATATAGAATTTTTCCCTTTGGGATATGAGCCGGATAATATGATAGTACCATTTTCTGCAGAATGGATTCTCAATGATGACGGTTTCGGAGCTGGATTTTCTGCAAGCCTCAAGTGCTTTTCCGGAAAAACTCCCCTCACAGAAAAGTACTCCGGGACTTTGGGCGAATATTGCCGCAGAAAAAGCTCGTGCAATATCTTCGGCATTAGGCCCAGCAAGCAACACAGGGACTCTATTTTTGCAGGCAGAATACAGCAGACACGACAAGACATTTACTGCTTCCCTTGATGTTCCGGCTGAACGCAGAGAGATATCTAGAGTCTCCAGAGCATCACGCCAAGTGCTATGTATTTCTGTGTCGTCATCATTGAGGGTGCAGCCTTCAGAGAAAGATTCTGCGGGTGCTGTATGTTCGGACGCTGCTGACAGGTTTTGTGTTTCAGCGTTCGCGGCTTTCAGTGAGGCTAAATACTCTGTACGTCTGGCTTCTTCCTGAAAGTACAGAGCTTCCAGTTCTGAGAGCTTCTGCACGTGTTCTTGCTCCGAGAGTTTGCGCGTATCAGCGAGTTTCTGTGCGGTCAGGCGTATAGTCTCCAGAGCGTCAAGTACTTCCTGTGCGGCTGTTTCGAGCTGGTCATGCTCATTCTCGAAATCTCTGCACGCCTCAAGCACTGAATGCAGTTCCTCCGCTGCCTGTTCTGACTGTGCAAGCAATTCTTCTGTTTTGGTGCGGGAATCTTTTAGTGCGGCTAAAAGTTCTTCGTGTCCTGAAAGGCTGTCTGTTAGCTTCTTAGTGTATTTCTCTGTGATTCTGTGCAGCCTTACGGAATACTCTGCTTCTGTTATTTCTTCAGGTGAATACGTTTCATCTATGAGCTTGAAAAAAATCCTGACATTATCAGCAAAAGAGCTGTGTGCAAGATTCTCGATTAGAGCTTCTTTCTTGGAGATACCTTTTGCCTGAAGGATAGTCATATTCTCGTAAAACTTCTTCATTACCCTGTTGACAATAACATCCAGTACATACTTCACAAACGGGTCTTTTCTGTCCTTAGCGATAACAGAATAAGTCTGCTCATCCGATAGTGTTTCTGCTCTGAAGCCGGGCATAAGTGAATTAAACTGTTTTGGGTATTTAGCATAAATTCTTCTCAGTTCATCAGCCTTAACCATTCTGGAGAGTGCAGAAATTTCGTCATCATTAAGGATTTCTGTGCAGTTTTTCAAGTCTAAGAGCCTCCTGTGTTTGAAATATACTGCCTGAGTAATTTTACGGCCTGCTCCGGAGTCATGGCTTTTCTTGCTGCTCTGTACAGCCATTCTCGAATTTTTGGGTGTTCTTTCAGCCTTTCGTATAGACCTCCAAGCCTCCGCCCCGTTGGTACAGTGTCAGGGCTGAAGCTGCACAGCCTCTCCAGCAGAAAGTCATCACTTCCAGAAGCCACAACAGTAGTCTTTTTTCTGAATGAGGCTTGAAAAACTCTATCCAGTCCTTGAAACACTTCCAACTCAGTGCCGTATTTCACTCCGGAGACATGGCAGATATTCCCGTCAGAAATTTTCTGCCTGCCGGTAATCACTCCGTTCCTGCGTATGACTGCAAACCCGTCAAACGGTGCAAGTATGCTCACAAAGCCGCCTGCGGGAAGTTCGGTGTGTTCTCCTGAAGTGATGTTTGTATCTTTGCCGTCCTTGATTTCGACAGCACACGCTGAATGTGTTTGCGTTACTGCTTCAGGCTGAATATTTATAGAGGTGTTTTCGGTTTTGAGAGTGAGCCGCTTGGTGTTTGGAAGCTCTACAATTCTGCCTGCGGGGTACTGGCCGCGATAGTATGTCTCTGCGTCAAAATCGGGTTCAGGAATGGCCTTCAAAGAAACTCTAAACGCACCATTGACGTGAATTATTGTGCTGTCTCTGTTATGCCTGAAAACATTATGGCGTTCAACATATGCAGGCCAAAGAATGCTCATACCTTCTGTGAGTCTGTACCTGTGATTCATGAAAAACTCTGCGGCACTTTTTGAGAGATTTTTTGCCATGACCTCATAAAGATTCAAGCTCATATGTTCGGCGAGAAACTCAATATATACTCCGCTGTGCAGGCCGTCGGGATATTCTTTGCGCGTCAGAAGGTAATAGACTTTTCCGGTCTGGACACACTCAGCCGGCCAAATATATCTGCATGTCCTAGAACTGAAGAGTCCTCCTCTTTCCGGACTAACGCCCTCAACTATATCAAATGGCAATAAACCTCTCGGAGCATTGATAGTATATTTTTCTGAAGGGTAATCGCCGACATAGCAAAACGTAGTATTTTTCTCGCTAAGGCAGTTAATACTGTGTGAGAAGATTTTTTTGTTGGCAGTTATCACAAAATCTCTGCCACTGTACATAGTAAGCATATATTCAGGTACACGAGGCATTTCCAGCTCAAAGCTGAATTTGTCAGGATGTATTGCCAGACGAATCTGGAATCTGTTTTTTGGGCGATAAAGCTGCGGCTCGCCTGAGTAGTTGCCGGAGGTGCGTTCAGGGCAGTACTTGTAATCAGCGGACTTGTGCTTGAAATGGGCGGATCTTTTTGGGCCTTCAGCAAGCAATACTACTTGGCCACATAATGCACACGTATAAAGTTCATATTTGCCGGGAGCATTGTGTGCAGTTACGTGCAGCCAGCCGTCAGGAGTCCACATATACACGTGTTTCAAAGCTGGTTCATCAGCCACAAGAAAAACCTGCCTTATGAGAAATTATGAATGTTTTTGTCGGTGAATATATTATACAGTAAAGGAGGAGACTACAAATCCCCTCCCTTGAATTAGGGTATCTATGCTGAAAATCTGCCAGCACCGTCAGCACTGCCTGTAGTATAAAAACTCGCCTTTCTGCCGGTCTTTGCTTCATACTCCCGCCCGATAACGTTCATGAAGTTTTCTACATGCCCGCACTCAACTATGCTAACAGTACATCCGCCAAAACCTCCGCCCGTCATTCTTGAGCCAACAACTCCCGGCAATTCCCACGCCATCCCCGCCAGCATATCCAGCTCCGGAATTGTTACTTGATAGTTGTCCCTAAGCGACACATGAGACGCATTCATCAGCCTTCCAAATCTAGCAAGGTCTCCAGCCTTCAGAGCCTCCGCTGCATTCAGCGCACGCGCATTCTCACTCACAGCATGACGCGCCCTCCGCAGCGTTACCGGGTCTTTAACGCAGTACGCATACTCGTCAAGTTCATGTTCAGTCAAATCACACAAACACTTCACCGGCTTCACTTTCTGGATGTCTGCAAGGGCTGCCTCGCACTGAGTCCGGCGCAAATTGTACTCACTGCCTACAAGTGAATGCGGAACGTTCGAGTTCGTGATGATGATCTTGCAGTCCCCAAGCTCAAGCGGCGCATACGAGTAATCCAGCGTTGAACAGTTCAGCAAGACCGCGTGATTCTGCTTGCCCATGCTGACCGCGAACTGATCCATTATGCCGCAGTGCATTCCTACAAAATTATTCTCTGCCTCCTGTGAGAATAACGCCGCTTTCACTCCGTCAATGCCTAAGCCCAAAAGTTCACTAAATATCTTCACTGTCAAAACTTCTAGAGCCGCTGATGACGAAAGTCCTGCACCGTCTGGGAGATTTCCGGAATAGAGTATATCCAGCCCAGACGAAAAAGCATAGCCGTGCTTCGTGAGGGTGTGTGCAATTCCTAAAGGATAGTTGACCCAAGTACGAGAGCCGGTGAGTTTTTCGTGAATGTCGGAGTAAGCTATTTCGAACGCAGAGTCATAACTGCCGTCAAAATTCATAGAGTACAGCCTGAGAGAATGACCGGAATTTTTCTGCGCAAGGGCATATATTCCGAAGTCTATTGCGCAAGGGAAAACATAGCCGCCTTCGTGGTCAGTGTGTTCGCCGATGAGGTTGACGCGGCCGGGCGAGAAAAACGCTTCAGGTTTTGAGGAAGTGCCGAAAATGCTGTTGAATGTGTCTATCATTGTATTAATCATAAAGATCCCTCCGCCTAAATTATACAGACAGAGGGATAAATTTTGCGCTATTGGTTTTGGTAATTTTCACAGAGTACTTCCTTGAGCAAAACTGCGCGGCTTGCCTGAAGGGATGATGTCTTCAGACAAGCCGCCTTTGAGACCTTCAGGATGAATGCGTATGTTCTTGAAGTGCTGGCACATATGGTGCTGCGTATTATTGCCTGCCGAAAATTCTCCGATGAATTATGCGTGAGGTTTGACTGAAGCATTACTTTTACTGTAGGAAAACTACACATTGAACACGGGAATCATTACAGCGCACAACGCTACAGTAAATTTTTTCACAATACATGTAAATTCACAGTGCTATAATAACCCAGCTGTGCAGCACATAGCAACGTGCGTAAGTCCGGGCAACAACGGGCATACGCATTTTTTATTGCCCGCGAAATTTACGAGGTGATAATCTTGGAATCTAACATCTTTCTTGAGCGCGAACCGGTCAGCAAGTTACTAATACGCTACTCAGTCCCGCTGATAATCTCTCTTCTAGTGGCAGCCCTATACAACATAGTCGACCAAATATTTATCGCAAATGCAGCCTATCTCGGCTCAAACGGCAACGCTGCCAACAACGTAGTATTTCCCCTCACTGTGATAGCTTTGGCCTTCACGCTGCTGATCGGCGACGGAGTCTGTGCATTCGTGAGCATGTCTCTCGGCTCTCGTCAGGCAAAACAGGCCGGCGATTCAGTCGGTAGTGCTGCACTGCTCTCTGCAACAGTAGGAGTGATTATTGCTGCGGTGTACTGGGTATTCCGTGAGGAGTTGCTGACGTTTTTCGGAGGCAGAGTGAACGATGAGACTTTCCGGCTGGCTCTGGAATATTTCTCGTGGATAATACCGGGTATTCCGTTCTACGTGTTCGGCCAAGCCATGAACCCGATAATCTCTGCTGACGGAAGCCCAAATTACGTGATGTTCTCGACGCTGATGGGAGCAGGGATAAATATTGTGTTAGACCCGCTGTTTATATTCGGCTTTCACTGGGGAATGATGGGAGCAGCTTTAGCCACAATTATGGGACAAATTTTTACGGCGTTAATGTCTGTGAGGTATCTGGCCTTCAAGATGAGAGCAGTATCTTTTTCCCGCGCAAACCTATCGTATAACCTCAAACTTATGCGGAGATATTTGCCTCTTGGCCTGTGCAGCTTCATATCACAGATTTCACTAGTTATCAGCGTTGCGGCCGTGAACATGATGATCCGGAAATACGGTGCGCTTGATCCTGTATTCGGGAGGGCTGAATTTTCGCAGATACCTATGGCGGTAATCGGAATAGTGATGAAGTTTTTCCAGATAGTAATCTCTGTAGTAGTGGGACTTTCTGCTAGCTGTACGCCCATTACCGGCTACAACATAGGCGCAGGACG
>JAFRJV010000095.1 GCA_017432075.1 Mogibacterium sp.
AAGCAGAACGAGGCGACTTCGTCAGCACCTTCGGAGGACTGTTTTTCCTCGGCATTCTGCTCAGCATCATCTTCCTGATGTCCTGCGTGATAATCATGTATTACAAACAGGTCTCGGAAGGCTTCGAAGATCAGTCCAGATTCGATATAATGCAGAAAGTCGGCATGACGAAGGAAGACATACGAAAAAGTATCAATTCACAGATGCTGACGGTGTTCCTTATCCCTATCATCTTCGCCTGTATACATCTGGCAGTAGTGCTGCCGATAGTAAACAAGCTGCTTATGCTGTTCGGGCTGTTCGACGTACCGCGCCTGATCATCACCTCCGGCGTTTGCGTAATAATCTGCGCCATAGTATATGCGGTCATATACAGAGTTACATCAAATGCGTATTACAGGATCGTTTCGTAAAATAGATATTGACTAACGAACGAACGGTAGGTAGAATAGAGATGCCCGTTATCGAAAATACGGTTGTTGTTGGAAGGAGTACTATGGAAAAGGCCAAAACAAGAGACGAAATACTGAAAGTCGCGCTCGATCTTTTTTCGGTAAATGGTTATGAAGCGACGAGCATTTCACAGATCGCGGATGCTGTCGGAATACGAAAAGCGTCTCTTTACAGCCACTTCAGCAGCAAACAGGAGATACTCGATAATGTTGTGGCATCAGTACTGACTGGTTATGACAATCATTCGGTATTTGCCAATACAAACTGGGATGATCCAGAGTTCACCAAGGATAAGAATGGAATGACAGCAGAGGACGCTGCCAACATGATACAGAGTCAGGTCAGGCGTATAATCCATGATCCTGCAATCAGCAAGGGCAGAAAGATGCTCATGATCGAACAGTTCCGAAACAAAGAACTCGCTGATCTGCAGACCAGAGTGAATTACGAAGATATCATAAGGTATTTTGAAGGGATGATCAGATTCCTTGTCCGCATGAATAAGCTGAAGGAGTCAGATACAGAGATCATGGCAGCGCAGCTCTCATCACCAATCACTGTATGGATCAATCTGTGCGACAGGGAACCTTCCCGCGAGGAAGAAGTTATGGAACTGGTTCATAAACATGTGCTGCAGTTCTTCGAAATCTACTCAAAGTAGAATAAAAAAGTGATTAATTACATACAATAATAACTGCCGGCCGGCCATTGAGGCTGACCGTTAAAAAAATACATCTGCACCTACCGAACGATAGGAAGTGAAAGGATAGAATCAATAATGTGCACAAGCATTGTAGTAAATAAGAATAAGACGATAGTGGGATGGAACTTGGATCTTCTGGATATGGAGTACAGAGTAAGACCTGCAGACGAAGGAGTATACATAGAGGTCAATGATGCAAAGGAAGGCTGGATGCCGCTGTTTGGCGCAAACTCCCGCGGAGATTTCGTAGGCATGCCTACATGCTGGCCTACAGACAGAAGAAGCGATCCTGCAGGAGATGGCGAAAATGTAATAATGATGGACATCGATCTTTTGCTGCAGAAGAAGACGCTGCAGGAAATCCGTGATATAGCGGCCGAAAGACCTGTTTACAGTATTCCCGGACTGACGTTCATGTCTGCTCTTTCGGATGCTGACGGCAATGTGCTTCACATCGTTCCTGGACAGGGATCTAGCTACTACGAAAAACCTGAATACAAGATTTTAACTAATTTCTCACCATACAAACAGAATTCGGAGACGCATCCGTGGATGGGTTGGGACAGATATCACACTGCGGAAGAGATGCTGGAGAAAGCGTCAGATGATTTTGACGTAGAAGATTGCTTTGAATTGCTGAGAACGGTCTCTCAGGAAGTCTGCCCGACTGTTGTTTCCATGGTGTATGACGTGACAGACAGGACTGTTTACTGGTGTGAGAACAGAGACTGGGATAAGAGAGAACTGTGGAGGTGGAAATAGTCATGAAGACGAATATAGAAAAATACATTATTGGAAACCGCAAATTGATGAGAATGCTGACCGTTGCGGCAACCCTGTTCTTTGCCGGCTCGGTGTTCAAGATCACAGCAGATAAGTTGCCGGAGGGCATAATATACTTCGTTGCGGCAGCTTGCTTCGTATCGCTTGAAAGAGCATGCGTCAGGAGAGCGGGTGAAGCTGGGAACAATAATGAGACAACTGACAGCGAGGAGGACGACAAATGAATGATTATATAGCATACTGTGGATTGGATTGCGAGACATGTGAAGCCCATATTGCAACTGTAAACAATGATTATGATCTGCGGATCAAGGTCGCAAAGGAATGGTCGGAGTTGAATGGTGTAGAGATCACTCCGGAGATGATCAACTGCGCCGGCTGCCGCATCGAAGGCGTGAAGACTCCTTTCTGCGATTCACTTTGCCCAATCAGGCAGTGCGCACTGAGCAAGGCTGTCCGGACTTGCGGAGACTGCAGCGAAATAGATGCTTGTGAAAAGCTCCAAATGATTACAGGAAACAACGAGGAAGCCCTCAAACGGCTAAAAGGATAAGCAAAAAATGTCAAAAGAAATAGAACCGCAAATGACAACGAGAGCATCGGCATACGAACTTTGGATGAATGCGCCGAATCCGATGGTGACGTTCTTCAAAACGCTTGA
>JAFRJV010000096.1 GCA_017432075.1 Mogibacterium sp.
GAAGCTCAGGCTCTGCTCGAGCTCATGGGAATGCCGTTTGAGAAGAGTGCTAACTAGTATAGGAGGGACACATGGCAAAGACTTCACTGAAAGTTAAGCAGACAAGAAAGCCTAAATATTCAACAAGGGCTTATACAAGATGTAAGGTTTGCGGAAGACCGCACTCCGTACTCAAGAAGTATGGCATTTGCCGTATCTGCTTCAGAGAGCTTGCATACAAGGGTGAGATCCCTGGTGTCAAGAAGGCAAGCTGGTAATAAACGAAAGCTATTATTTTCGCAGGCCCCGCATACATATATATAAATAGGAAGAAAGTGCGGGGAACCACGTTAAGAAAGGAGAACTAACTGTTATGTCAATGACAGACCCAATCGCAGATATGCTGACCAGAATCAGGAATGCAAACACTGCAGGTCACCCATCCGTAGATGTTCCGGCTTCGAAGATGAAGAAGGCTATCGCGGAGATCCTCCTCAAGGAAGGATTCATCAGTGGCTATGAAGTTGTTTCTGACAATGCTCAGGGTACAATCAAGATCGATCTTAAGTACGGCCCAAGCCGTGAGAAGACGATCATCGGAATCAAGAAAATCTCAAAGCCAGGACTCAGAGTCTATGCAAAGGCTGACAGAGTACCGAAGGTCCTCGGAGGACTCGGAATCGCTATTCTGTCCACTTCAAAGGGCATCATCACTGATAAAGAAGCCCGCAAGCTCGGAGTAGGCGGCGAAGTTATTTGTTACGTTTGGTAGGAGGTAGACACAATGTCAAGAATCGGTATTAAGCCAATCACCATCCCTGCCGGCGTAGAAGTAACGGTAGAAGATGGAAACGTTGTTAAGGTCAAGGGACCTAAGGGCGAGCTCTCGAGCAAGATCGGAAGCGGCATGAAGGTCAGCATCGAAGACGGAACTCTCAAGGTTGAGAGAGCAGACAACGGAAGAGAAAACAGATCGCAGCACGGTCTGGCAAGAACTCTCATCGACAACATGATCACGGGAGTTACAAACGGATTTGAGAAGAAGCTGCAGATCGTAGGAGTCGGATACTCCGCAGCAAAGCAGGGCAAGAAGCTTGTCCTGAAGCTCGGATATTCGCACCCGATCGAGCTCGAAGATCCTGAAGGCATCACTACAGAGACTCCGGATGCAAACACCATCGTTATCAAGGGAATCGACAAGGCGCTCGTAGGCAACTACGCAGCAAACATCAGAGCCTGGAGAGAGCCTGAACCTTATAAGGGCAAGGGAATCCTCTACGCAGGCGAGGTCGTCCACAAGAAGGAAGGCAAGAGCGGAGCAGCATAGGAAAGGAGGAAAGAAAATGGCAGATAAAAGCAGAAATGACAGAAGACTTAAGAGACATGCAAGAGTCCGCAAGCACGTTTTCGGAACTCCTGAGAAGCCAAGAATGTGCGTGTTCAGATCAAACGCAAACATCTCGGTACAGATCATCGATGATGTTAACGGCAAGACTCTCGTCAGCGCTTCGTCGCTCGACAAGGATCTTAAGAAAGAAATCGGCTACGGCGGCAACAAGGAAGCTGCTGCTAAGGTCGGCAAAGCTATTGCAGAAAAGGCTACAGAAAAGGGCATCAAGGAAGTATGCTTCGACAGAGGCGGATATCTCTTCCACGGCAGAGTCAAGGAACTCGCTGATGCTGCACGTGAAGCCGGATTGGATTTCTAAGGGAGGATACGTAAATGCAGACTAAAGTAGACGCATCCAAGCTGGAGCTTACGGAAGAGATCGTGGACATCAGACGTGTTGCTAAGACAGTTAAGGGCGGAAGAAACATGAGATTCTCCGTCACAGTAGTTGTCGGCGACGGCGAAGGCCACGTAGGCATGGGTCTCGGCAAAGCTATCGAGATCCCTGAAGCTGTAAGAAAAGCTACAGAAGATGCTAAGAAGAAAATGATATATGTACCGACAGTAGGAACTACAGTTCCTCATGAGACTGTTGGTGAGGTCGGAGCAGGCAAGGTCCTCATCATGCC
>JAFRJV010000097.1 GCA_017432075.1 Mogibacterium sp.
TATAGTGAGAAAAAATTGGGCTTTCACAAGATGATAACTGTAAAAAACATAAAACAGGGGGTATCTAAATGGCAAAAGTTGATCTGACTAAGTATGGAATCACCGGTACTACGGAGCTGGTTTACAATCCATCGTTTGAAATGCTCTTCGAGGAGGAAATGAAGCCTGAACTCGAAGGCTTTGACAAGGGACAGCTCACAGAACTCGATGCAGTAAACGTAATGACCGGTATCTATACGGGACGTTCGCCTAAGGACAAATACATCGTCATGGATGAGAATTCCAAGGACACAGTATGGTGGACAACAGAAGGATACAAGAACGATAACCACCCTATGTCAGAGGAAGTATGGGCAGAGGTCAAAAAGATCGCAATCGAGGAGCTCTGCAACAAGAGACTGTTTGTAGTAGACGGATTCTGCGGCACAAACCCTGATACACGCATGGCCATCCGTTTCATCATGGAGGTTGCATGGCAGGCACACTTCGTAAAGAACATGTTCATCATCCCTACAGATGAGGAACTTGAGAACTTCGAGCCGGACTTCGTTATCTTCAATGCTTCCAAGGCTAAGGTAGAGAATTACAAGGAACTCGGAATGAACAGCGAGACATGCGCTGCATTCAACATCACAAGCCGTGAGCAGGTAATCATCAACACATGGTACGGCGGCGAGATGAAGAAGGGCATGTTCTCGATGATGAACTACTATCTCCCTCTCAAGGGCATCGCTTCCATGCACTGCTCCGCAAATACTGACATGGAGGGCAAGAACACAGCAATCTTCTTCGGACTTTCCGGAACAGGCAAGACCACTCTCTCAACAGATCCTAAGAGACTCCTCATCGGAGACGATGAGCACGGCTGGGATGATGAGGGCGTATTCAACTTCGAGGGTGGCTGCTATGCTAAGGTAATCAACCTTGACAAGGAGTCAGAGCCTGATATCTACAACGCAATCAAGAGAGACGCTCTCCTCGAGAACGTAACTGTCGATGCAGAAGGAAAGATCGACTTCGCTGACAAGAGCGTTACGGAGAATACACGTGTATCGTATCCTATCGAGCACATCCAGAACATCGCCAAGAAGGTCAACGGCAAGTCCGCAGGCCCTCAGGCAGACAACGTGATCTTCCTCTCGGCAGACGCATTCGGAGTACTGCCTCCTGTATCGATCCTGACACCGGAGCAGACACAGTACTACTTCCTCAGCGGATTTACAGCTAAGCTGGCAGGTACTGAAAGAGGCATCACTGAGCCTACACCTACATTCTCCGCTTGCTTCGGACAGGCATTCCTCGAACTGCATCCTACAAAGTATGCTGAAGAGCTGGTAAAGAGGATGGAGAAGAGCGGCGCCAAGGCTTATCTGGTCAACACAGGCTGGAACGGAACCGGCAAGCGTATCTCGATCAAGGATACAAGAGGAATCATCGATGCTATCCTGAACGGCGATGTACTCAAGGCACCTACAAAGAAGATCCCTTACTTCGACTTCGAGGTACCGACAGAGCTTCCTGGCGTAGACCCTGGAATCCTCGATCCTAGAGATACATATGCTGATCCTGCAGAGTGGGAAGAGAAGGCTAAGGATCTCGCAGGCAGATTCATCAAGAACTTCGATAAGTACACATCGAACGAGGCGGGCAAGGCTCTCGTTGCAGCAGGCCCTGCTCTCTAGTATAATTTAACCAATAACCCTTTTACTTTTTAAATAAACGGAGGTATAGACCAATGGCTGATGAATATCGCGTATTTAACTTTTCTGCTGGACCATCTGTTCTTCCAGAACCAGTGCTCAGAAAATGTGCAGCTGAGA
>JAFRJV010000098.1 GCA_017432075.1 Mogibacterium sp.
ACCAGGTTTCTCAGCATGGATTTTCTGTGTGCAGAATTTCTGCCCAGCTTCTTATAACCTTTCATTGATGGCTCCTTTCAAATTACTCTTCTTCGCTCGGCTTGAGTGAAAGCCCCAGCTCAGCGAGTTTGTTTTTAACTTCTACCAGCGACTTCATTCCGAGGTTTCTGACCTTCATCATGTCTTCCTCTGTCTTCTGTGTGAGCTCCTCAACAGTGTTGATGGATGCTCTCTTGAGGCAGTTGAAGGAACGAACGGACAGCTCCAGCTCTTCGATCGCCATGACGAGTGCCTTTTCCTTGCGGTCTTCGTCCTTTTCGATCATGAACTTCATGTCGCTGACTTCTGCACCAAGTCCGATGAACAGATCGAGGTGCTCCTGAATGATTTTGGCTCCGATCGAAACGCCTTCTTCAGGGGCGATCGAACCGTCGGTCCATATCTCCAGTACGAGTCTGTCATAGTCTGTTTTCTGACCGACTCTGGTGTTTTCAACCGTGAAGTTGGCCTTTATAACAGGTGTGAAGATCGAGTCAACAGGGATCACCGCGATCGGTGTCTCAGGAGTCTTGTTCTCTTCTGCAGGAACATAACCCTTGCCTGTTGCGATGTTCATCTCCATTACCAGTGTGGCATTATCTGCCAATGTGGCTATGTGGAGGTCAGGATTGTAGATCTCAGTATCTGAATCTACGAGGATGTCTCTGGCCGTGACTTCGCACGGACCCACGGCATTGATGATCGCTCTTCTGTCATCATCCCCGTCAACTCTGACTGCAAGTCTCTTAAGGTTGAGGATGATTTCAGTAACGTCTTCCTTAACGCCAGGGATCGTTGAGAACTCGTGGAGAATCCCGTCGATCTTTACGCTTGTGATGGCTGCGCCAGGAAGTGAGCTAAGCAGAACTCTTCTCATACAGTTACCGAGAGTTGTGCCATATCCTCTTTCAAGAGGTTCGATCACGAACTTGCCATAACGACCGTTTTCATCAACTTCTTTGGTAATAGTTGGTTTAATAATCTCGATCATAATCTTCCCCCCTGGATATTCAATTATAACGACTGCTTTCGCCGGATCATCCGGCATCAAGCTACTATCTTGAATAGAACTCTACGATGTAGTGCTCTTCGATAGGAAGGTCAACGTCTGCTCTCTCAGGAGTTCTGGTGATCTTGCCCTCGAACTTGTCGAGATTAAGGTCGATCCATGCAGGAGTAGTGATGATCATTTCCTTAAGCTCTGTGAACTTAGGGGATGACTGCGACTTCGCCTTTACGGATACGACGTCACCGGCTTTGAGCTCCATCGAAGGAATGTCTGCCTTCTTGCCGTTTACCAGGAAGTGACCGTGGTTTACAAGCTGTCTTGCTTCTCTTCTTGTTGCGGCGAATCCCATTCTGAATACGACATTGTCGAGTCTGCTTTCGAGCATGATGAGGAGGTTCTCACCGGCTCCGCCTTTTCTCTTCGATGCCTTTTCGAACAGGTTGCGGAACTGAGTCTCGCTGAGTCCGTAAGTGAATCTTACCTTCTGCTTCTCGGTCAGCTGGATTCCGTATTCGCTCTTCTTGCGGCGTCTTACAGCGCCATGTCTTTTGGATTTCTTGTTTACACCCAGGTACTGAGGCTCGATGCCCAGAGCTCTTGCTCTCTTCAGTACAGGTCCTCTATCTCTTGACATATATTATGCTCCTCCTTCCCGATTAGACTCTTCTCTTCTTAGGCGGACGGCAACCATTGTGAGGGATCGGTGTGATGTCCTTGATCATGGTTACCTTGAGGCCTGCAGTCTCAAGTGCTCTGACTGCGGAATCTCTTCCGGATCCCGGTCCCTTGACATAAACTTCTACCGTCTTGAGGCCGTGCTCCATGGCCGCCTTCGCCGCTACTGTAGCTGCCTCTGCTGCCGCGAACGGAGTGCTCTTTCTGGAGCCCCTGAATCCGTTCGAGCCGGCGCTGGACCAGCTGAGTGCGTTTCCGTCCATGTCGGTCAGTGTGATCAGCGTATTGTTGAAGGTGGACTGGATATGAGCCTGGCCACGTTCAACGTTCTTACGTTCTCTCTTCTTTTTACGTACTGTCTTCTTAACAGCTGCCATAACTTATACCTCCTTCCCCTTATCTCTTCTTTCCGGCGAGACGCTTTGGACCCTTGCGTGTCCTTGCGTTTGTCTTCGTCTTCTGACCCCTTACAGGGAGTCCTCTTCTGTGTCTGATACCTCTGTAAGATCCGATCTCCATGAGTCTCTTGATGTTGAGTGAAACTTCTCTTCTGAGGTCACCCTCTACCATGTAGTCAGCATCGATGACTCTTCTGATCTTACCGGCGTCTTCTTCTGTCAGATCTCTGACTCTGATGTCAGGATCAACTCCCGCTTTTGCGAGAATTTCTCTGGATGTTGCGAGACCGATTCCATAGATGTATGTCAGACCGTATTCGATCCTCTTATCTCTTGGCAGGTCTACTCCGGCAATTCTTGCCATGTTTTTCCTCCTTTCCCATCTTCCGTCGCCTTTCCGGGGGCGATATAGACGGGTGTTCCAAGTTTTTTAAAGCGATTTGACCCGGAATCCCGGTTTTTCCGGCGCTTAACAGCAATGTCTGTCAGCGTGCGAATACCCAAGGCACAATACTCCCTTGGGTTACACGCGAACGATTCATATTAACATTTTTGGAATGTTTTTTATTGTTCTTTTTTCTGTGCTTAGCCCTGACGCTGTTTGTGCTTAGGGTTCTCACAGATGACCATAACGCGACCGTGTCTCTTGATGACTTTGCACTTGTCGCACATAGGCTTTACAGATGCTCTTACTTTCATCTTATTTCTCCCTCCATGTGATTCTTCCGCGAGTCAGATCATAAGGCGACAGTTCGACCTTTACTCTGTCACCCGGCAGAATACGAATGTAGTTCATTCTGATCTTGCCGGAGATATGAGCGAGTATTTCGAAGTCGTTATCCAGCCTCACCTTGAACATTGCGTTCGGCTGCGCATCGATAACGGTGCCCATTGCCTCTATAGTGTTGCTTTTTGCCATTACGTCCCTCCTATTGCAGAGT
>JAFRJV010000099.1 GCA_017432075.1 Mogibacterium sp.
CTGATTCTACACGTTTCATAGTTATTCCTCCATATCAATAAAATAACGTGTGCATCAACCGGACTTACGCAGATGATGCTACACGTTGCTATGGATTTATTTTACCGCTATGCAAGGAATACAAGACTCGTTGCTCTTTTTCACAAAATATAAGGCGGTATTGTTTGTTCAAGTTGCCATTCGATTGTATAAAAGAACCCCGTTCTTTTCACGAGGTCCTTCGTCAACAATATTGCGATATATAATGCTACCATGTTTTAAATCAGCTCTCGGTGTTGTTTGTATAGACCAGTTCATGTGTGTCTTTATCACGTGAAAACTGTGAGAAGAATTCCCATACGACCTTTGCCTCTGAAGGCATGGGCCAGTGCGGAGCGCCTTCCACTGAAACAGCGCGGAATGTGCAGACTCCTGCCTCATTGTAATAGCACCCGATGTAATAATTCTGCCCGTCATACTGCCGTACTTCCGTCTGATTCTGCGAATCAAACTTGAGTCCTGTGAATTTCTCCACATCATTTTCGGAAGCCGGTGCCTGATCAGAGAACCATTCGTCCGACATTTCAGGAGCTCTGGCACCGGCAATGCGGATCCACTCATTTACGGAAGCCGTATCAATCGGCATGGAATCACAGCTCCCGCCGAAGAAAAGTACCGGCATGGTATTTGCATTTATAAATTCTTCGGGTCTAAAACTCCAATTAAGGTTTCCGGAGGATATCGGTGATGCATTTTCATCGGTTCCAAAAGGACCGCAGCCTCCCGGAGCTACTGCCGCAATAATTTCCGAATACTTAAGTGCAACAGTCTGTGCTGCCATCCCCCCCTTGGAAAAACCTGCTGCATAGATACGGCTTTCATCCATCGGATACCCCTCATCACGCAGAACACCCAGTATCCGTGGGATTTCCTCCACGATGATGTCCTCATCCTTCGCCCAGGGAACAACAGTGATAAATCCCTCACTGCCGCCCAGCCTGGCAAATCCATAGGTTTCCGCAAGAAAGATGTTGTTATCATGTCCATGCAGGCAGAATACTACAGGAAACTGATGATTCTCATCATACTGCTCACCCACAGGCGTAAACACCGACCACATCCTGTCTTTATCATCCGCATCATAGACTTTCTTTTCCAATCCAAGAGACTTCCAATAAGACAGAACAGCCGGATCATCCTGCCCGGAAAGTCCATATGTTGCATAGTAATACAGGTCACTGAAAATCTGTCTGGCGGCTTCACTTTGTACAAATGCATTGCCATTGTAACCCTTTTCTGCTCTCCCAGCTCCTCTAAGATATCCTGCGAAAAAATTATAGCCGGGTTCTGTTGGCAATACATCCGTTTCCGTTTTCGCCTCAGCCTTCTCAGCCTCTGTTCCAGTTCCGGTAATGTCGCTCTGATCGGACGTTTCTGATATCATACCTGTATCCTCTTTTCTTGTGGTCTCTGCATCTGATTTACAGCCGGACATAGTAAACAGCAGACAAATGCACATAAAAATTGCTATATATCTTTTTCGCATCAAGCCCATGCTCCTCCATCTTAAAAACGTTCAGAGCCTTCAGGTACCCACTGACGCATTTCTTTACGCAGGTTACGGAATTCACCGTCAGCAAAGAATGTACCGTCACCGTTGGCATGAAATACCCTGCGTTCACTCTTCTCCGGATTCTCCCACAACTGAATGCCCTTCAGTATGAGCAGCCCGTGGTTCTCTATATATTCCTCCAGCCTGCACTCGATTGCTGCAAGGCAGTCAGTGATAATCGGCGCATTCACTTTTGTTGCCTTCGCTTTCTCAAGCTCAAAGTGTTTAAACTTATCACACTCTGATCCGTGAATCACACCGATATCTACCACCTTTTCGATCATATCGAATGTCGGTATACAGATGCAGCATTCCTTTGTTTTAAGGAGCGTCTCAAATGATTCGTTCCACGAGCCCGTGGAGATCGCAATATGTGGAGTGAAATCCATTACCATCTGCCACGAAATGGTCATCACGTTATCTCTTGTGCCATCATTAGTGGTCACAAGCAGGACAGCTCCGGATTCAAGATATGTAAATGCCCTTTTTATACTTCCTTTTTTCATTTCCATGCATTCCTGTAGATTGTCAGATAATCTTCATCAGAGAGAGGAAGCGGATCAGCAGTAAGGTCACCGCCCAGCACTTCATGAATCTTCTCGGGATACTTGTCCAGCTCCTCATAA
>JAFRJV010000100.1 GCA_017432075.1 Mogibacterium sp.
AGGAATGCCCGGAAATGCGGCGTTCTTTTTTGTTTTCCATATTGACATCCTTATTGAGATATAGTATAATTGTTCTAGTACATAGAACGGAAATATAGTCAATGCAGCAGACTGTGACCATGAGACTCCGCATAATCCCTGACAGTTGTCAGGCTGAACTTCTGAAGAAGACCATGAAGGCCTATTCAGAGGCATGTAATTATGTTTCTGACTATATCTTTAGAACGCACGATATGACACAGTCCGGTCTGCAGAAAGCCCTCTATTACAGTATCAGAGAATCTTTTTCCCTTCCTGCCCAGATGGCTCAATCCGTCATGCGTACCGCTGTCTCCAGGTACAAAACAATACTTACTAATGAGAAAAAGTGGATCAGGCCTGATTTCAGACATCTTCAGCTGGATCTCGTCAGAAACAGGGACTGGTCTTTTTCAAAGGATATGACAGTACTGTCTCTGAATACGCTGGAGGGCCGTATAAAAGTATCCTTTTACAGACAGGGCTATGAGAAGTACTTTTCTGACGGATACAGATTCGGTACTGCAAAGCTGGTATACAAACGCGGCAAGTTCTATGTGCATATCCCCGTCACATATGAGATCGATGAACTCAGTATGCCGGACGTCGTCAACGTGGCGGGCATCGACAGAGGCATACGCTTTCTTGCCGTCAGCTACGACGATAACGGCAAGACCGTGTTCTATGACGGCAGTCAGGTCAAAGTGAAGCGCGCACACTTTAAGGACACCCGTAAGAGTCTCCAGGAGAAGGGCACTCCCTCTGCCAGAAAGAAGTTACGGGAAATAGGTCAGCGAGAGAACCGTTACGTAAACGATGTCAACCACTGCATCGCCAAGGCACTCGTTACCTCAAACCCCGAAGGTACCCTTTTCGTACTGGAAGACCTCAGCGGAATCAGAGGAGCAACAGAAAGAGTCAGGAAAGGAAACAGATATCTCACCGTATCCTGGCCCTACTATGATCTGGAGCAGAAACTGATCTACAAGGCAGCAGCAAACCACCAGAGGGTGGTAAAGGTTGATCCCGCCTATACCTCCCAGACATGTCCCGTATGCGGACATACCGAAAGAGCCAACAGGGATAAAAGAAACCACATATTCCGATGCAAGCACTGTGGTTACACGTCAAACGACGACCGCATCGGAGCAATGAATCTGCATCGTATGGGAAGAGAGTTAACAGTACCTGATGCAGACGCCAGGGAGTAGATCTTCCTGGCGCGGGTACCAGTCAATGTGCCCTGATGTAACGCCACGTCTGTCAGGATATGACAGGCGAAAAAAGTGGGAGGCCGTCAAAAGCCGTCAATACCACGTGGCAGTTACAAGCTCCCTCCTCTAAGGCTTCAGCCGTAGGAGGGAGTAGTTGACCACTAGAGTGTCATCCACGTATCCCTTCCTGTCCGGGAAACTGGCCGTGGTCTGCCAAGATCCCTCCGGACATGCTTCAAGTCTTGTTATTGTGACGTCTTTTTTAGTTCCCGCGCATCCGGTGAACGCGCAGGTGATAAAAATGGCAGCAGCTGTGAATGCGGCAGTGATCCTGAGCCGTGTGTCCATGGCGGCCTCCTGAAAGTGATTTTCCCGGATCTGTAAACGTATCCGTAGAGATTATATCAGCCAGCATCGCCGAAACACAAATCATCATATGATAAAGCCGATATCATCGTATGATAATTATCGGGCCATACCGGTCATATGCTGATGGAAGAAATATGCGATGATGAAAAATAGTGAAAAACTAACGGAGATTTAAATGACAAAATCATGGATCATCTGTTATTCTATTATCGAGGCTATCAGCATATGATCAAGCAGGTTCTGCGAAAGAGATATCGGATCCATAACGGAGATCGAGATATATAAAGCGACCTGTGGACTGCCCGGACCCGTGGCGAATTAACTGTGCAGGAACTTAAAAAAGATAAGCTCATATGCTTCTGACAGGATTCAAGGGGGCCCGCTCTCTGAAAAGCAGGTCAATGAGCTTCATCGAGGATGATGGAAGGAA
>JAFRJV010000101.1 GCA_017432075.1 Mogibacterium sp.
CTCCTTTCTACTCTGAGGCTTGAACACTCTCATTGTAGCAAACGGGGAGTCTATTGGTTTAACCTTCACCGCGCACCCGCATAGCGGGTGGTTGCTTGTCTCGGGCACTTCGCGCCTTCGACGGGGCTTATAGCCCCATAATACAAAAGGAGGTGCGCTTTGCTGCACACCTCCCTCTTCATTTCTACTTCCAGGAGCTCTTCAGCCCTACGATGCTGTTGAACACCTTTTCGTCATCTGTTGTGAGCTTAGAGTCCGAGATGTAGTAGCCCTTGCGGAAGAACTGGAATCTTTCACCCGGCTTTACATCCTTTACGGACGGCTCTGCGTATCCCCATGTTTCGACCAGGGATTCAGGATCGAATTCCTGCTCACCCGTCTCCTCGTTTTCTTTCATGAGGTATCCGTACTCTCTTATTTTGATCTTTACTGCTGTGCTCGCCTCGACGAAGTGGATGGTGCCCTTCACCTTGCGTCCTTCAAATCCGCTGCCGCTGTGTGTCTCAGGATCGTATGTGCAGTGGAGCGCCACAATGTTGCCGTCAGCGTCCTTCTCTACCTCATTGCACTTGATGAAGTAAGCGCCCTTGAATCTTACCTCGTTGCCCGGGAAGAGTCTGAAATACTTCTTCACAGGGACTTCCATGAAGTCGTCTCCGTCTACCCACAGCTCGCGTCCGAACGGGATCTCGCGGGTACCCATCTCAGGAACCTTTGCGTTGTTCTCTACAGTGCACATCTCGATCTTGTCCTCAGGATAATTATCGATGATGACTTTGATAGGGTTCTTGACTACGTTGACAGCAGGAACCTTGAGCTGGAGATCTTCTCTGACGCACTGCTCGAGCTGAGCGATGTCGATCATGGTATCAGCCTTTGTGACTCCGATGTCGTTGCAGAACTTGCGGATCGCCTCAGGAGTGTATCCTCTGCGGCGGATGCCTGCGAGAGTGCAGAGTCTCGGATCGTCCCATCCTTCGACCTTGCCTTCTTCTACGAGTCTGCGGATGAATCTCTTGCTCATCAGCATCGTTGTTATGTTGAGCGGAGCAAACTCGATCTGACGAGGAGGATTCGGCCACCAGCCCACCTCATTTACGACCCAGTCATAAAGAGGTCTGTGATCTTCGAACTCGAGCGTGCAGATGGAGTGTGTGATGCCCTCGATCGCGTCCTCGATAGGATGAGCGAAGTCGTACATCGGATAGACGCACCACTTGTCGCCTGTGTTATGGTGGGAAGCATGGACTACTCTGTAAATAACAGGGTCTCTCATGTTGATGTTAGGGCTTGCCATGTCGATCTTTGCTCTGAGGCAGATCTCTCCATCCTTAAATTCGCCGGCTCTCATTCTTTCAAAGAGATCGAGGTTCTCTTCAACAGGTCTGTTTCTGTAAGGGCTTTCCTTGCCCGGCTTTGTCAGCGTACCTCTGTATTCTCTTATCTGGTCCGGAGTGAGTTCACACACGAAAGCCTTGCCCTGCTTGATAAGCTCGACTGCAGCGTCATACATCGTGTCGAAATAGTCCGAAGCCCAGAGTTTTTCGTCCCACTGGAATCCGAGCCAGTTTACGTCTGCTTCGATCGACTTTACAAATTCGATGTCTTCTTTTGTAGGGTTGGTATCGTCATATCTCAGATTGCAGCGGCCGCCGTACTTGAGTGCTGTACCGAAATTGAGGCAGAGCGACTTGGCGTGTCCGATGTGCAGGTAGCCGTTTGGCTCCGGCGGGAATCTGGTAACGATAGTTTTATGCTTTCCGCTGGCGAGATCCTCGTTGATGATGTCGTGGATGAAATTGCCCGCCATGTTTTTGTATTCTTCTGCTGTTGCAAATGCCATTTAATTACCTCCGGATCATTGTCCCAAAAATTCTTACATATTATATCACAAGGAACAGTCTGTCGTGCAGTGCAATCGGAATATATGGTATAATTTTGTATGATTAGTTATTATTAACCCTGTTTGTGTAGGGAGGTAAACAGTGGAAAAGTATCCAATATATACGGAAATCAATAACTGCCGCGACTGCTACCGCTGCGTCAGACATTGTCCGGTAAAAGCGATCCAGATAAAGGATGCGCACGCCGAGATCATATATGACCGCTGCACATTCTGCGGAACCTGCGTCAACGAGTGTCCTAACTCGGTAAAGGTGATCAGAAACGATGTGGACAGAGTAACGATGGCATTTATGTCGAACCGTAAAGTCATAGTATCACTTGCTCCGTCATATGTATCGGAGTTTATAGGATATGAAGAAAACTTCGTCAGAGCTCTTTACAGGCTCGGCTTCCACGCCGTTTCCGAGACGGCGATCGGAGCTGCGCTGGTATCGCGCGCGCTTGACATATACATGGAGGAACACGGCGACGCTCCATTCATTTCAACGGCATGCCCGTCCGTGGTGCAGCTCGTCAGAAAGTACTTCCCGGAGGATATCAAGGCACTTGCTCCGGTACCGAGCCCGCTGCAGACTCACAGCGCATATCTGCGCAGGCTTTACGGAAACGACATCGTCATCGTATTCATCGGGCCTTGCATAGCTAAGAAGATAGAGGCTGACGAGCATCCGGGATATCCGGATATCGCCCTCACATTCAGGGAAGTCCGCGACTGGCTTGAAGAAGAAAACATCGATCTCGAAAATATCGACACAGGCATACCGATCGACTTCGTACCTGCGAAGGCCGGTATGGCCGCGGTCTACCCTATCGAAAACGGTCAGATCGAAACTTCAACGATCTGGCAGGGCCGGTTCGTTGAGCAATCAGCGCTCTCAGTCTCGGGAATCACGCGCGTAATGTCTTCCCTTCAGGGCTCCCATACCAGCGACTTCCTTGAGGCGCTGAACTGCGACGGAGGATGCATAAGCGGCCCGGGGACATCACATATAGACTCAGCAGTAAGACGCAAGAAAGCCGTTGCATCATATGTGCTTGAGCGTCTCAAGGATCCTGATATTTTCAAGGGCGATGAAGAATTTGCCAGAGAAGTATACGAAAAAGGCTACGGCATACTGGGCGCGGAGTTTCCTGCTCCTACAGGTCTCACTTCAGAAGATTATACAGAGGAAGACATCCGCGGTGCTCTCGCAAGACTCGGCAAGACAAAGCCTGAAGACGAGCTCAACTGCGGCGGCTGCGGATACCCTACATGCCGCGACATGGCAAGAGCACTGCTTGCAGGTCTTGCGGAGACTGAAATGTGCGTCACCAAGATGCGTAAGGACGCAGAGACGAAGGTCGACATCCTTCTTTCAACGATCCCGCATGGCGTAGTCATCGTAGACGACGACCTTGCCATTGCTGAGTGCAACAAGCGCTTCATCAAGATCTTTGAAGACTATCCTGACGAATTCCTGGATTCGGAGGGCCTGAGATCGTTCCGCGGTTATCCGGTATCGGCATTCGTACCGTTTGAAGAGAAATTCCGCGAACAGTTCTACATGAGCAAGCCTCAGCAGTACAGATTCCGTCACAACGGCAAGATCTACAGGATCACATTCTTCCTTGTAGAGAACAAAGCTCTTCTCGGAGCCATGTTCGAAGATATCACCACACCTTCCGTAAGAAGAGAGGCTGTCATAGAGAAGGCTGAAGAGGTCATCAGAAAATCAATGACATCAGTACAGCAGATCGCAGCGCTTCTGGGTGATAACGCTGCGGAGACAGAGATAATGCTCAACTCCATCATCGAGGAATTCAACGTCAACAACAGTGAAGCCGGAGAAGACGGCCTGATGGCCGAAGAGAGCAGTGAGGTCTAGCATGAACGATTTATGTATCGATATCGATTATTCACAGCTTTTCAAGCATGGCCAGAACATCGGCGGAGATGTCTACTACATTGACAGAAACGAAAACAGCAATGTCATGACAGTCATCCTCTCGGATGGTCTGGGCAGCGGTGTAAGAGCCAATGTACTTGCGTCCCTAACTTCCCACATGGCAAGCAAGCTCTCGCTTTCACCTATGGATCTGGAAAAGTCCGCGGAAGTAATAATGGATACCCTTCCGATCGACAGCGTGAAGGGCATCAGTTATTCCACATTCACCATCGCAAGGATCATCTTCTCCGATGATAAATCCTTTATCCGCGTGGAGCTTGCAGAATATGACAATCCCGAGAGTCTCAGATTCGTGGGAAGCGAGCCCGTGGAGTGGGATAAGACGGCAATCAGACTTAAGCGCAAGGCAGCCATCAAGGAAGAGATAGTCTACTCATCGAGTTTTGAACTGAAGGAAGGCGACAGACTGATATTCTTCAGTGACGGAGTGGCTCAGTCAGGCATAGCTCTCGGTCCTTCGGCCACGGAAAGAGAGGATGATCCGGCATTTGCGGTCTTCAGATCACAGAGGCGCCCTGTCCAGTCACTTCCGTCTGTTGTGAAGGCAAGAGGCTGGGGAACAGACAGTGTTTCCGAGTTCGTTCAGAAAAAGCTGACAAATAACCCTGACATATCCTCCAGGCAGCTCGCCCGCGCGATCGTCACTGAAGCTAATAAAAACGACAGGTACACGCCTAATGACGATATCACTTGCTGTGTCATAGGTGTTAAAAAACCGCGCCGCACGCTCATTGTTACCGGTGCTCCGCGCAGCCGCGAGTCCGACAAGAAGCTCGGGGAACGCATCAGGAACTTCGACGGTCAGATCATCGTATGCGGCGGCACGACTGCCAAGATAGTCGCACGCGAGCTCGGCAAGGATGTCAAGGCAGACAAATCCCCTGCAGGCAATCTGCCTCCTGCAAGCAAGATCGAGGGGATCGACCTTGTCACAGAAGGCATGCTCACACTTTCCGAAGTAGCCAAAAGGCTGACCAACGGCACTCTGCTCAAACACATGAGCGAGGATGCGGCTAAGCGAATGATAGCCATTCTGAGAGAAACCGATCAGGTAGAGATCATCGTAGGCACAAAGATAAACGATGAAGTCGATGACCCAGCCATGGCGGCAAAAATCGGTCTGAGGTTCCCTACGGTCGATGAGATAAGAAGAGCCCTCATAAAGAATTACTTCAAGGAATGCGAAGTATCATATTTATAGGCAATTCAAAAGCCTGCCGTACGGCA
>JAFRJV010000102.1 GCA_017432075.1 Mogibacterium sp.
CCAATGTCATTAAGTTAAGATGACCAACAAATACTCTCGCATCATAAAACGATGCGGGGGTATTTTTTTCGCACTAATTACTCGCCTTCAAATCCGCCCCCATATAACCCATCCTCGCCTAGCACACATTTCAAATAAATTCATATTTCGCTTGACACAGTAAGTAAAATGTGCGGCCGCTTTTACCGGCCATATATTAAAGCCGGTAAAAGCGGCCCTTGTAGTGAGGTAACAGAGTTCATTATAAGGAGGTGCACAATGAAAGCCGAAGCTATACAATCATTGCTTCTCAGAGAAATCAGTTCTTTGGACAGATCGAAATATGCAAAATCTCCCGATTCAGATTTTACCCGCTCCAGAAAACTGCCTTTTAATACTCTGATCACTACTATGCTGCGAATGGGAGGCTCATCAATGGGAAACGAGCTGATCTCCATTTTCCCCAATGCGGCTGAAACGCCATCGGTATCTGCCTTTGTCCAACAGCGAAACAAACTAAAAGTGGGTGTGTTTGATGATCTGTTTCACGCGCTTGTCCTGTCAACGGAATCTATTCAATTACCCAAGACTATTAATGGACTTAGATTACTGGCTGTTGATGGGACAGACATTCAAATACCGACCGATCTTGATCATGCAGAATCTTTGCTTTCTCTGAAACAAGGGCATGAAACTTACAATATGCTGCATATGAATGCTATTTATGATCTTCTTCAGCATACTTATGTGGATGAAACGATCCAGAATTACAACAGTATGAATGAACATAAAGCTTTTGTGGAAATGATCGACAGATCCTGGATGAGCAATGTGCTGGTCATGGCGGACAGAGGTTATGAGTCATTCAATAATATGGCTCATGCAGCGGAGAAAGGATGGTATTTTCTGTTCAGAGCAAGGGAATCCAATGGTATCTCGGATGGCCTGGATCTGCCTGCGGCAAGATCATTTGATGTTTCAATAGATATAAATCTTACGCGAAAACAAACAAATGAAGTCAAGAAACTCTTTGTTGACAGAAATCGTTACCGTTATCTTTCTCATAGTGTGAACTTCGACTATCTCCCTTCACGCTCACGTAAAGCTGACCCTTTGATCTGGTACAACATCTCATTCAGGGTCGTCAAATTTCCAATCACCGATGACTCATGCGAGATCATTCTTACGAATCTGCCAAAAGACACATATCCGCCCAGTGAAATCAAGCGCCTTTATTCACTGCGATGGGGCATTGAGACATCTTTCAGATCTCTGAAATACACTGTTGGTCTTCTGTATTTCCATTCAAAAAAAGTGGAGTATATCCGTCACGAAATCGTTGCCCGGCTGATCATGTATAACTTCTCTGAAATGATTGCTGCCCATGTAATCATCGAGAAAAAGAACAGAAAGTATGACTACAAGATAAACTTTGCTGTCGCTGTTCATGTCTGCCGATTATTTATTCGCGGCGATATATCTCCACCTGATCTTGAAGCTCAGCTCTCACGTAACATCATCCCGATCCGCCCCGATCGAAAACGAAAGCGAGAGAAGCATAGCAGCTCAGTAATAAGCTTCACATACAGATTAGCATAAATAAAAGGAAACAACATCATTTTCACAGTTCGAAATTGTAATGCGCATCCAGTATCGGGTGGGCCCATGTTTGGTTGGGCGGAAAATATGCGCATCTCAATACCCACATGCTCCATATGTTATTTTCCAACAAAGAAACAGCACATCTTCATGAATCGTCTCATGCAGATGTGCTGTTATCTTCGAATTGCCCGTACCCGTCATCTTAACTTAATGACATTGGGAACAATTCCCGGGGTTTTTTTATTGCTTTTATCCCAGTGGGATCTCCACGACTTCGGCCATCTTGACCAGAGTGTGCTCAATCTGTGAGGAAATCTCTTCAACCATGCGCTTAGTTATCTCCTCGCTCTTTTCTTTCTCGAGGCTCTCATAGAAGGACTCCTTGACATCCCTGCAGATGCTGTCCATGCGCATCTTGAAGGTGTTCTTCGGCACAAGCTTGCGAACCGCTTTAGGGATCTCGGCGGTAAGGAGCTTCTCCTGCATCTTGTCCTTGCCGAGTATGAGCACTACGGCCGAAGCGATGACTCCGATGATCACACCCTCGGGACCTGCCATGAACGGGATGAGATCGATAGCGGATATAAGGATCGCAACGATCGCCGTGACTATGGAGTCGATGAGGAAGGTCATCTCCTCTACGGCGAAGATGTTCTTTGCATCCACTTTGATGTCTATATCAGACGCCGAAAGGTATGATCTGAGGCTGAGAGCCGTGTACGGCACCCGGTGCTTGATGCAGATAGGGACCGTATGTGATTCAAGCTCCTCAACTACCGGCTTGAGCCATGCTGTGATCGGTCCTGCCAGCAGCTCTCTTGTCTCATCACTCTTGAGGAATTCCTCTACTTCCACCTGAAGTATTTCGTCGGTGTCAGATAGCTTTTTGATCTCGCCGTCTCTCCACCTGTCGAAAAGAGGCATGGCTACCTGTTCGATGATTGGTTCTACCAGACAGTCGACCGCATCCTTGTAGAGAAGCGGGATGTGCTTTTCAACGATATCTTCGATAGTAGTAGACTTGATGAGCTGGTCGAGATCTTCGCGGAACTCCCTGATATCTTCATCGATGCGTCCGCAGTACGCGAGGCCTCTCGCGACGGAAAACTCAGGATCCGTTGCGGAAATGATTACCGAGTCAGTGAAGACTTCGCTGCACCAGTCCCTGATGGCGGCAAGCTTGCTGACTCCGCCGGTCAGGAATATGAGCTCAGGCTGCTGACCCGAGATATTATCCTTTACGTCCTTGAGCGAAGCGATGAATACTTCCTTCCATGAGCGGTTGTTCAGAGAAGGAACTCTTCTGTTAACAAGCTGCTTGGCGACTCCGCCGTTCATCCTGAGGGTGAACTTGACAGGGCGGTCATAGTGCAGGACGATGGTCTCCTTGCATTCGTGATGGGTCCAGTAATCCTCGTCTGAGAAGTACTTTTCCTTGAGCCTGCGCGCCGCGAATTCCGCGTAGTTCTTCCACGCGTCGCTGGCGTCAAATACAGACTTGATCTTCTTGCGGGCGAGTCCCGATGCTTCTACGGATTCGAGCAGCAGGATCTCATCCATGATGCCTCCTCCGAGCACGACCTCGCCGGCTGTCTGCATCTCTACCTCCTTACCGCCCATGATGTAGGCGAAGTCGGTAGTCGATGATCCTATGTCTACAACGAGCACAGGCTTCGAGAGAATGTCGACGCCGATCTGCAGGTGCTTTGACTGACACGCACTTACCATGGCAGCTCTCGACTCAGAGATTATCTTTGCAGGAGGATATCCCGCGCTCTCGAAGATCTCGCGGTAATGCTCCCTTGTATTCTTGTTCCAGCCTGCAGGGCAGCCCACGTAGAACAGGCATTCCTCATTCTTGATGAGATCACCGCTGCCGTAGAGCTCACCAAGCACGCCCGCCGCGAAGCTCTTCACGTCTGCCGCGCTCGAGCGGTCCGTCAGGAATCTGCTCTTAAAGCGAATCTTGCGCTTTACTACATTGTCTGCATAGCAGGCTTTTTCACCTATGAGGAGCTCGCCCGATGAAAGCTGTGCGTAGGCCGTAATAAAACTCTGCTCGCCAACGACGGTGAGCATCTCAGGCACTACCTGATCTTCCTTGTGCAGCCTTGAAACTGCACTTTCGGCGTCTCCCAGGTCAAATCCGAAAAAACGATCCATTACAGAGCCTTTCTATAATTATCTGCCGGTGGAGGCGAGGCCTTTCTTGAGCAGCCCGCCTTGTGCAACCATGGCAGGCCTTATCGTGGCAGCCTTGCTGCCCGGCATGAGATCGAAGTATTTCTCGTTCTCCTTGGAGTAATCCAGAACCTCTATCTGCTGTCTGTGGAGGAAGTACTTTATCTGCTCGACCTTTTCGAGCGCGTACTCCGGGTCGCCGCTGTATGCCGCGGCAAGAAGTTCAGAGAAGAGATCAAGCTCGGACTGTGATACAGTCCTGCCGTCGATGCTTCCGGCCTTTTCACGGGTATTCCAGCGCTCAGCGGCACGGATCTCTTCGAGACTCTGATCTACAGACAGAATAGCTGTGCGGAAGCTGCGGTATATGCGGTCAGCATCTACACGGATATCCACCTGATACTCCTTTTTGCCGGTAACTTTCTTAGGACGGCTGTACATGTATCCTGAGAAGTAAAGGGCAATCAGACCGACGATCGTAGCACCTCCGTGCAGTATCACCTGGTCGCGGGCATTAGCAGCTGCCGCCGTATATGCATCCATCATCAGGGGACCAAACCCAAATACACAAAGCGCGAGGCCGATTATCAGGAGTACAAGGAACGATACTTTAAATGAACCTCCGGTATCTGCATCGCTCTTCTGACCGCTCTCCCAGACCTTGATCTTCCCGTTGGAATCCATCAGAGGCAGGGAAAGCCTGACCGCCTGCATCATGTATGCGGCGGACTCCCTTTCGCGGTCGGTCTCACACTGCTCATTGTGCTTCAGGAGCAGCTTATCCATCTCGTTTTCGAGGACGTGGATGGCCTTCTCGGCAGAGGCTGCGGCGGACAGTTCCGTAAGCAGCTTGTCTTTGTCTTTTTCAAGCAAATCTGTCATTTTCATAGTACATTAATAATACCGCATCATGCATGCGGTTTTCAACGAAGCCGCAAAAGTTCCTCTCTCGGGTACGCCTCCCGGCTCAAAATTTGCGACGCATCGGTTTCGGGCTCGTACTTCGCAGCAAAAGCTGCTCGTTCTCCCCTCGAAACCGGCTGCAAATTGGCCCCTCGTTCGGACACTTTTGCGCCTTCTCTGTGAACAGCACCCATTGACACGGCCCGATAATATGATAAACTCACATAGTAAAAAATAAAAAAGAACAACCTATTGGAAGGGAAAGAGAATATGGCTAAGAACAGATACGGAAAAGCAAAGGGCGGCATGCAGGGCGGCAACATGATGTACAACCGTCCGTCAGGCGGATACCAGAAGAATATTTACAGACAGCAGCTCAATACACAGGGAATCAAGGCTCCTAAGGGCATCGATCAGAAGACTCTCAGGATCGGAGCTATCGCTATAGGCGCTGTCTGGGTGATCGCATCCATACTGCTGATCCTGAAGCTCAAATGGTGGGGTCTGCTGATCGCGATGGTGATCGGACTTGTCGTTGTAGGAGGTCTTTACTTCTTCATCCAGTATAAGGAAAGATCGATGATCAAGTACTACAAGCAGATCGGCATGACCGAAGAAATGTACGTTAAAGAGCTGAAGAAGAGAAACGTTGACAAGAAGCAGATCGAGCAGGTAAGGAAGACCTGGAAGAAGGTAAAAGCTGATCCTGTAGTCGGCAATCAGAATCAGAAGAAGAAATAGTGATATTCGCCGGAAAATGAAGGCGATAATACATAAGGAATAATTCGATCATAAATGACCCCGCACAGTAGTGCGGGGTCATTATCAGTTATTGGTTTGATTTTTGTGATCGATTGATCGTTAAGCCGTTAGACTACTTTTTAGCCTTCTTTGGCAGGTTGTCGTTGTATGCGCCTGACTGTCTTCTTTCCCAGAAGTCGAATGTCTCTTTTGCAACAACGCCGGAGAGAGCGAACAGAGCAACCAGGTTAGGGAATGCCATGAGTCCGTTCATCAGGTCAGCGAAGTCCCAAACAACTGCAAGTGGCAGGAATGGGCCGATAGCTACAGCAGCTACATACAGCCATCTGTAAGCACTGATAGCGCCCTTGTTGCCGTTTGTGAAGTAGTCGAAGCATCTCTCAGCGTAGTAGTCCCAACCGAGGATGGTCGAGAATGCGAAGAGTGCAAGGCATGTAGCGAGGATCACATATCCTACCATTGTTGGCCATGGGAATCCATGTCCGAATGCCCACATCGTTACTTCTACGCCCTCGAGACCCTGCTCGTTTGCACCTGTCATAACTACGCAGAGACCTGTCATTGTGCAGATGACGATAGTGTCGAGGAATGTACCTGTCGAGGATACCATGCCCTGACGTACACATTCTCTTGTCTGTGCAGCAGCAGCAGCGATAGGAGCGGAACCGAGACCGGCCTCGTTCGAGAAGATACCTCTCGCAACACCCTTCTGCATTGCAAGTCTGAATGCAGCGCCTGCTCCGCCTGCAGCGGCAGCATATACACCGTCAGCACCGAATGCACCTGTGAATACCTTTACGAGAGCTTCACCGAGGTGACCGATGTTGAAGAAGAATACCAGCAGAGCGGATACTACGTAGAGTACCATCATTGCAGGTACGACTCTCTCAGTTACCTGAGCGATTCTCTGGATACCACCGACGATTACGGCGATAGTGCCTGCTGTGATGATGATAGTTGCGATGACCTTGACCCATGTAGCGTCCTGTCCAAATGCTGTGAAAGCAACAGCTGTTGCACCGGCTTCATCAGCTACCTTGTTGATAGCGTTTACGATACCGTTTACCTGTGTGGATGTTCCGATACCGAGAGCTCCGGCGAGTGAGCCGAAGAGAGCGAACAGCTTGCCGAGCCATTTCCACTTAGGACCCATGCCCTTTTCAATGTAGTAGAAAGGTCCGCCAAGGATCGAGCCGTCTTCTTTTACATGTCTGTACTTAACAGCAAGAACACCTTCTGCGTACTTTGTAGCGATTCCGAAGAATGCTGCGAACTCCATCCAGAAGAGAGCTCCAGGACCGCCGCCCATGATAGCTGTGGATACACCTACGATGTTTCCTGTACCTACTGTAGCAGCG
>JAFRJV010000103.1 GCA_017432075.1 Mogibacterium sp.
GGTTGACACAAAATCTTCACAATACTATAATCGCACTGTACACAAAACCTGTGCACAAAAGGAGACCATATGTACTTTAGTTCAAGCATTATCGTCATCGGCATTATCGGCGTCCTTCTGGTCGTAAGACTGGTAGAGGGCGATGTTATGCTGTAGGGCGATTGAGTACAAAGGTCATAAACCTGAGCTTGGGAGCCCGCAGCAATGCGGGCTTATTAAATGCCCGGGCAAAGGCAAACAGGCAACTATAATCAACTATATCTCAGTCAGATCCAATATTCAGAAGAGAAAGGGAGAAAGAAAATGAAAAAGACATGGACAAAGGTCGTAGTTGTAGCACTCTCCTGCATGATGGCATTCATGCTCGCAGCATGCGGTGGCGGCGGCGGAAGCAGCGATGCAGGAGAAGGCGGAGCAGTTCTGCTCGGTAATACAGGACCTCTCACAGGACCTGCAGCTATCTACGGTAACGCAGTAAAGAACGGCGGACAGCTTGCTGTTGATGAGATCAACGCAGCTAATCCGGACGGCATCCAGCTTGCATGGCAGGCAGAAGATGACGAAGCTGACGGCGAGAAGGCTGTTAACGCTTACAACAAGCTGATGGACGACGGAATGAAGGTGTTCATCGGATCAACAACATCCGGTTCCTGCGTAGCAGCTTCCGAGAAGGCATTCGAAGACAGAGTATTCACACTCACACCTTCCGCTTCCCAGGTAGCAGTTACAGAGGGTAAGGACAACGTATTCCAGCTCTGCTTCTCCGACCCTAACCAGGGTGTCGCTGCAGCTGACTGGGTAGTCGCAAACATGGCAGACGCTAAGGTAGGAGTTATCTACAACAACGCTTCCGACTACTCCGCAGGAATCTTTGATAAGTTCAAGGCACAGTATGAAGCAGCAGGTAAGGAGCTCGTAGCTGTAGAGGCATTCTCTGATGATGCTAACACAGACTTCCAGGCTCAGATCAACAGCATGAAGAACGCAGGCGCTGACTTCGTCTTCCTGCCAATCTACTACACACCGGCTTCAAACATCCTGATCCAGGCAGACAAGATCGGTTATGCTCCAACATTCTTCGGAGTTGACGGTATGGACGGAATCCTCACACTCGAGGGATTCGACACAAAGCTTGCAGAGGGCGTTATGCTTCTGACACCGTTCATCGCTACAGCTGAGGATGAAGCTACACAGAACTTCGTAAAGGCTTATGTTGATGCTTACGGCGAGGAGCCAAACCAGTTCGCAGCTGACGCATATGACTGCGTATACGCTGTATACAAGGCAATGAACGAAGCAGGACTCGATGCATCGGCTTCACACGAGGATATCTGCGAGGCACTCGTAGGACTGTTCGCAGGTGACTTCACAGCAAGCGGCGTTACAGGCGCTTCGATGGAGTGGAATGAAGCAGGCGAAGTCAACAAGACTCCGAACGCTATGGTCATCGAGAACGGCGTATACGTTCCGGTTCAGTAATACACTGACTGACTTAAGTGTATAGTTGTTGGCTAGGGGGTGCTGCATTCAGGTGCGGCACCCCACAGCCGCGTTTATTGCAAAAAAATATTAGGAAGAAAAAACCATGAATTTACTTACAAACGTCATCTCAGGCCTGAGCCTGGGCAGTGTATATGCGATCATAGCGCTTGGATATACGATGGTATACGGTATATCCAAGATGCTTAACTTCGCTCATGGTGATGTCATTATGATCGGCGGGTACATGTCATTTGTAATGACGATGTATATGGGCCTGAACGGCTGGCTGGCTCTTCTGGTAGCTATGGTCATCTGCACTCTTCTCGGAATCACGATCGAGAGGCTGGCTTACAGACCACTTAGAGGAACCGGATCTCTGGCTGTTCTGATCACAGCCATCGGCGTTTCGTATTTCCTGCAGAATGTCGCGCTTCTGATCTGGGGTGCCAACCCTAAGATGTTCACCAGCCTGTTCAAGGGCATGAAGCCGATACATGCTGCGGGCGGACAGCTCACCATTACAATGGAGTCGCTCTTTACGATCGCGGCAAATATCGTGATCATGATCCTGCTGACTCTCTTCGTAAACAAGACGAAAGCCGGAAAGGCAATGAGAGCGGTTTCTGAGGATAACGGTGCGGCTCAGCTGATGGGTATCAACGTCAATCAGTCCATCTCGCTGACATTCGCCATCGGATCAGGTCTTGCCGCTGTAGCTGGAGTGCTGATGCTCTCCGCGTATCCGGTTCTGATGCCTACCACAGGTGCCATGCCGGGTATCAAGGCGTTTACGGCAGCCGTTTTCGGAGGTATCGGATCCATACCGGGCGCTATGATAGGAGGTCTTATCCTCGGCATAATCGAGATCTTTTCGAGAGCATATATCTCGACAGAGCTCTCAGACGCCATCGTATTTGCATGTCTGATTATCGTTCTGCTCGTCAAGCCTACGGGCCTGCTGGGCAAGAAGGTCAGCGAGAAAGTGTAGGTGCGCCATGGCAGAAAGAATACTTAAAAACATAAGCAGCAGAGGCCTCAAAAATGCTGTAAGAGGCAATGAGTACCGTAAGGAAGCTTCCATTTCGTACGGCATACTCATAGGCGGATACGTACTGTTCCAGATCCTCACGGCTGCGGGCCTTATCGGACACAATCTGCAGGGCCAGTTCGTTCCTATCTGCGTGTACGTTTCACTTGCGGTATCCCTGAACCTCGTAGTAGGCATATCGGGAGAACTATCGCTGGGACACGCGGGCTTCATGGCGGTAGGAGCATTCAGCGGGATCCTGATGTCCCGCATACTCGGCCAGAGCATGACATTTGAGCCTGCGATCATCATCATCTCGATGCTGTTCGGAGCATTAATAGCTTCTGTTGCAGGATTCATCATCGGTATCCCTATCCTGGGACTCCGCGGCGACTATCTGGCGATCGTAACCCTGGCGTTCGGAGAGATCATAAGGAACTTCATGAACGTCCTTTACTTCGGATTTGACGGTGACGGACGCCTCAGGTTCGCATTCAATCACACTATTGAAGGTGTAGAGAACAACGACAGGATAATCACCGGAGCCATCGGTGCGACCGGTACTAAAACAATGGCAACGTTCACATGGGGACTGCTGCTGTGCCTGTTCACCGTTTTCATCGTGCTCAACCTGAAGAACTCCAAGCAGGGACGCGCAATCATGTCAATCAGAGACAACCGTATCGCAGGCGAGTCCATCGGACTGGATGTCAGAAAGTATAAGCTTATGGCATTCGTCGTCAGCGCGGCTCTCGCCGGAATGGCAGGCTGCCTGTTCGGACTCAACTACAGCACTCTGGTACCGGTCAAATTCAATTTCAACACATCGGTACTGATACTGGTATTCGTCGTACTCGGAGGAGTAGGAAATATCTGGGGAGGCATCATTGCCGCCGCATTGCTGACTGTTCTGCCGGAGACATTCAGACAGTTCGCTGACTACAGAATGCTTACATATGCCATTGTACTGATCCTCGTTATGATCGGTACATACAACCCTGCCATCAAGGCAAGGATCAACGGCGTATGGTCAAAGATCAACCCTGTCAAAAAACGGTCCGGTGACAAAGGCAAGGGTAAAAAGAGAAAAAGCAGAAAGGGGGCGGCATAGATGGCAGATCATAAAGACAAACGCGATGAGCTTCGCGATATCGACATCGCCGACTCCGGTCACGCTTATGAAAACAGACAGGAGATATACTACAACGACAATGTCGGCGGAAGAGCCGTATTTGTAGACTCGAAAGAGCAGTATGAACCTGACGAACCTTATAACGATCAGGTATTTATCCCTGAAAAAGACAGGGGCAAAGCACCTATACTCGAGGTCAAGAATCTGGGCATCGACTTCGGCGGACTTACTGCCGTAGACAACTTCAACCTGACTCTCGGCCGCACGGAGATCGGCGGACTGATCGGCCCTAACGGAGCCGGAAAGACTACCATCTTCAACATGCTGACCAAGGTATATGAGCCGACCAGAGGAGAGATCTTCTTTGACGGCAAGAGCACCAAGGGCATGAACACCGTTGACATCAACAAAGCCGGAATGGCCCGTACATTCCAGAACATCAGGCTTTTTGACAAACTCACGGTAGAAGAAAACATCAAGGTCGCGCTCCATCATACGACCAACTATGGTCTTATAGACGGAATGCTTCATACTCCGAAATACAGACACGAGGAATTCCGCATCCGCAAGGAAGCGATGAAGTACCTCAAGATCTTCGGAATGACCAAGACTGCAGACTACAGAGCCGGATCACTCCCTTACGGAGCTCAGAGAAGGCTCGAGATCATGAGAGCGCTTGCTACAAAGCCGAAACTGCTGCTGCTCGACGAGCCTGCAGCGGGAATGAACCCGTCTGAGACGACGGAGCTGATGGACACCATCAGAGAGATCCGTGACAGATTCCAGATCGCGGTATTCCTTATCGAACATGACATGAGTCTTGTTATGGGTATCTGCGAAGGTATCGTAGTACTCAACTACGGAAGAGTCATCGCAAAGGGATGGCCTGAAGAGATCCAGAGCAACCCTAAGGTAATCGAGGCTTACCTCGGAAAGAGCCGCGGTAAGATGGAAGAAGAGGAAGAAAAGGAGAAAGCAGATATTGAGAAAGCTCTCAAGAAGGGCAGACTGGAATCTGCTGCTTCCGGAAAGCCTGACAGAAAGGGGGGTGAGTGATGGGTACAGTACTTACAGTTGACAACATCAACGTTTATTACGGAGCCATCCATGCCATCAAGGGCATCTCTCTGGATGTAAACAGAGGCGAGATCGTAACACTTATCGGCGCAAACGGTGCCGGAAAGTCTACAACTCTTCACACGATATCCGGACTCCTGCGCAGCAAGACCGGAAATATCGAATTCCTTGAGAGCTCCATCTCTCATGTGCCGGCGCATAAGATCGTTGCCATGGGTATCTCGCACGTACCTGAGGGCAGACGTATCTTCCAGGGGCTGACAGTAGAAGAAAACCTGCAGATGGGAGCCTTCGTTACCAAGAAGGACCGCATCGCACACAACCTGGAGTACGTATATGAGCAGTTCCCTAGACTCAAAGAGAGGACATCACAGATTGCGGGAACACTCTCCGGAGGCGAGCAGCAGATGCTGGCCATGGGCAGAGCGCTCATGTCTGATCCAGAGCTGCTGATGCTCGATGAGCCTTCGATGGGTCTGGCGCCGATCCTGGTAGATCAGATCTTCGATATCATAGTGAACCTGAACAAAGCAGGCACTACGATCCTCCTCGTAGAGCAGAACGCTCAGATGGCACTTTCGGTAGCCGACAGAGCATATGTAATCGAGACAGGGCGCATAACACTTTCGGGCACGGGCGAAGAACTTGCGAAGTCCGAAGCGGTCAAAAAGGCTTATCTTGGAGGCTAAAAAGGGGCGGAACAACGGTTCGACACCTAATATTCATTAAAAAAACACTCAAAGAAACGGCTCTGCCGTTTCTTTGCTTTTATCTGCTGTGGTATCATTACTTGATACTTTTTAATCAAAGGGGAGAATAATATATGACACAAAAAAAGAGATTATTGGGATTATTAGTGATTTTTCTGATGCTGACTCTGACAGTGATGCTGGCCGGATGTAAGGCGAAGCCTGCTGCCGAACCTGAAGAGGGGGAGGTTACGGAGCAGGAAGAAGTCGCTGAGGAGGAGCCTGTTGTTGAGGTCGTGAAGGTCATTGATGAGATCGATACCGAGGGGATGGCTGAAGTTCCTCTGCAGATCGAATCGATCACGCTCTTCGAAGACGGATCGCTCAGGATCGTTCCGACAGAAGATCTCCTGAAGAATGCCGAGAGCAACAAGGAAGTAGTTGACGGCGCGATATTTCCGTTTGAAGACAGCGGCAAGGTAAAAGATGTATTCCTCGTCAGGTTCGGAAACGGCGGTTACAGGACTATCATATGCCTCATGGACGATGGCTCTCTCTCAGCTTTGAGCGCTAACGAGCTCATCAAAGACCATATAACAGTGGTCTGGGACAACCTTACCGGAAGAGATACTTATGTTTCAGTGGAAGAACGCCCGTCAGAAGACGAAGATTCTTACGGAGTCGTTGGCATAACTGAGGACGATGAAGAGATAGATCTCGATTTCAGCCTTGATTTTTAACGAATCAGGGCATTTTATGGTATAATTTACTGTAATAGTTTTTTCGGAACGAAAGGAACTGAAATGACAAACGCAATAGATGCACGCGCGGCTATCGCGGAGTGGTTCGAAACCGACTTCAAGGAATCGGCTAAGGCTACTACAAAGACATCGAGGCTCGAGGACGGAAGGCTGAGCTACAGTTTTTCTGTTGTCAATAATTCGGGCTTCGACTTTGACAAGTTCTCGTTCAAGATCAAAGTGATCGACAGGACAAACAACGTAGAAATCGGCACTGCATCCATAAATGCAGGAAAGTGGGCTAGCGGAGAGAAGAAGAACTTCAAATCGCGTCTGTCTATCCCTGCCGGTGTAAGGAACCTGTCCTTTGTAATGTATGCCAACTCGCTCGACTATGTAGCCATCCCGGCGGATGGAGTGGTACCTGTTGTCAGAGAAGTGTCCGGAACGATCAGGGACATCGGTGAGGCTATAACAGGCGCAGACGGAAGCGGCGGCGTTTTCGGCGAGCTCTTCGGTACAGGCGGCATGCCTGAGACGGGAGGCAGGACGGTAACGACCAAGACGACTACTACAAGAAACGCCAACGGTACTACCACCACAAAAACAACCACTACAACAACTACAAGAAAGCCTAACTCAGGCACCGTGAATGCAGGCCAGAGGAGGCAGCCGGCAGGAAGCCGTCAGGCATATCCTGCTGATCAGAACAGTACATTCTCGCAGCGCCGCAATGAGAAGAAGCTCAACAAAAAGAGACTCGGCAAATCAGGGTGGACAGTCACCTCTCTGATAATGGGAATAATGTTCCTGATGTCAGCGGCCGGATCAACAGATGATCCTGAATTCAGACTGGGAGTCGCCATTGTAGGAGCAATAATGCTTGCAGTTGCGGGCATCATGAAGCTGGTGCTCAACTCAAGGGCAAAGAGGATCAGAACATACGAGGCAAAAATCAACAGGAACGGCAACACATCAATTGATGATCTTGCTGCGGCTGTCGGAAAGCCTTTCAACAAGGTAGCTGACGAACTCCAGGCAATGATAGCTGACGGATTCTTCCCGGAGGCTTATGTAGACATCAATAACCGCATGCTCGTCATGACAAAGAACGGTGTGCCGATCGAGTCGGTAGAGAGATCTGCGGCTGAAGTGAAGGCGGCGAAGCGTAAAAAAGCACGTGACGGCGGTCAGGCACCTGAGACACTTGACGATCTCATCGTCATGACCGATGACAGTGAGCTCAAGAGTAAGCTCAAGGCCCTCAGAACTATCACCAAAAAGATCGATGCAAGAGTTGAGGCTGTACCTGAGCTTGAGAAGCAGGTCAAGGACTTCAGAGAAAAATACTATCCTGAAGTCGTTCGCCTTACTGATGACTACAACGAGAAGATAGCGGATATGGGCAAACTTGGCACTGAAACGGCAAAAGAAGAAGTCACGACCGATTCTTCAGGAGCTCCGGTGCTCAATACCAACCCGAATTATCTGCAGGAGCAGGCAGATGAGATCAAGGCTCAGCTTATAAGCCTGATCGACTCCGTCACGGAGGCATCGGAGAACCTGCTCGAAAAGCTCCATGAAGATGACATCATGGACATTACAACGGATATCAAAATGCTGCAGACTACGCTTGCGAGCAAGGGCCTGCTGGATTCAGATTTCGACATCTAATAGTTATAAAAGGAGGACAAGATGGCAGATTTTGAACTTAACCCTGAAGCTGTAGTTGAAGCAGCACAGACACAGGCAGAAGAACTTGAGGCAAATGTTCAGGAAGTTGCGGCACAGGCGGCTGCTCTCGACATGTCTCAGGCTTTCGACTTTGCACCTGAATTTGCACCTGAAGAGGAAAAGAAGGAAGATCCGCTTGCGAAGTTCACACCGGATGAGCAGAGACAGATCAAAGCGGTTGCAGATAAGATCGACATCACAGACAGCAACGCTGTTCTGAGCTACGGCGCAAGCGCACAGCGCAAGGTTTCGGATTTCGCTGACGGCGCACTCCAGAGCGTAAGAACCAAGGACATGGGAGAGACAGGTCAGGTCCTGACATCCCTGCTCGTTGAACTCAAGTCAAACGGTGGTGAAGAGAAGAAGACATTCTTCGGAAAGATCTTCGGAAGCGCTGAGAAAAACTTCGAAAAACTCAAAACGCAGTACAGCACAACTGAGGCCAATATCGACAGGATCGTTAAGCTGCTCGAAGAGCACGAGGAACAGCTCCTCAAGGACATCGTCCAGCTCGACAGACTCTATGAGAAGAACAAACTCTACTTCAAGGAAGTGTCGATGTACATCGAGGCCGGCAAGCTTGCTCTTGAGAAGGCAAAGACAGTTACTCTTCCTGAGCTCGAGGCAAAGGCAAGAGAGACAGGCTCGGTAGAGGACGCACAGGCAGCTCAGGATTATGCAGACATGATCACAAGATTCGAGAAGAAGATCTACGATCTCGAACTCTCCAGAACAGTATGCCTGCAGTCTGCTCCTGAGATCAGAATGGTACAGAACTCCGATACCATCATGTCCGAGAAGATCCGCTCAACTATCGTGAATGTCATTCCTATGTGGAAGACACAGATGGTTCTGGCTCTCAACAACTATCACACACAGAAGGCCATAGAGGCTCAGCAGGCTGTTACAGAGGCTACAAATGAGATGCTCAAGAAGAACGCTGAGTCCCTGCACCAGAGCACTGTTGATACAGCAAAGGCCAGCGAGAGAGGCATCGTAGACATCGAGACACTGCAGCACACCAACCAGGAACTGATCGCCGCTATCGACGAGATCATTCAGGTTCAGGAAGACGGCAAGGTCGCAAGAGCAGAAGCCGAGAAGGAGCTCGCAAGGATCGAGCAGGAACTCAAGGACAAGATGCTCGGCATCGCTGCTAACGCAAAATGGACAGGCGAAGATATCGCTGCTGCAAGAACTGAGCAGAAATAATCTGAACTATTAGCCAGGACGGAAAACATTAAACAGACTAAAGGGTGTAGAATTCATTGGGTTCCCAGCGAATCTACACCCTTTTTTACAAATCAGGTGCAGTATTCAGAATAAACTATCGAATTATACATCATTTGCTTCAATCAAAGCCTGTTTTAACGCTAAAAAGAGGGAAGACGATGTATATGTGTGAAAGAATCTGATAAATATACATCTGCAAAAACTGGGAGAGATGAGTCAAAAAAAGACAAAGGACAGGAACAGCGAAAACAATTACAGGCGAAGCCCGGCTCTTGCTTTGGTGCTTGTGATATTAATTGCCGCGGCGTTCTTTGTGATGTCCGATGCGCCATTCATCAAAAGTGCCAGGGACAGCCTGATGCAGAAGCTCGGATACGAGGCCATTGATCAGGGAAATGAAAATGAGGATCCCGGCAATGAAAGTGGCGGAAGCAGCGATGATAAAAGCAGCAGCGGGAAAGCCGCGGAATGGGATGCAAATGCTGACATAGATCCTTCATCACTGCCGGAGTACAATGGGCAGTATTATGTAAAGGTGAACGGCGGAGTTCCTGTGTTTCCTGATGAAGTCTGTGAAAGGGCGGGCCTGAAAAAAGACGGCGACGACTGGAAAACAAAAGGCAACCTTCTCGGAACAGTCGATTCCAATAAGCTGACTCCTTATGAATACTACGGCAGTCTGGATGAACTTGGCAGGTGCACATATGCTTACGGACTCCTCGGCGAGGAGACCATGCCTCAGGAGGGGCAGGAGAGAGGCGATATTTCTTCAGTGCATCCTTCGGGATGGGCGAAGGCACAGAACTGGGAGCGATGCCATCTTATAGCATGGGCGCTTTCTGCCGAGAACGCCAATCCGTCCAACCTGGTCACGGGAACGCATTATCTGAACTACGATGGCATGAGGCTGCTCGAGGAGGAAACCGAGCATTATATCTGGAACACAGGCAACCACGTGCTGTACTATGTGAAACCTTGGTTCAGTGGTGATGAGCTCGTTGCCAGAGGGATACAGATGACAGCATGGTCAGTTGAAGACAAGGGCGAAGGGATATCCTTCAATGTCTACTGCTTCAACGTGACGCCCGGTGCTGAGATCGACTATAAAACAGGCATCGTGACTACTGAAGAACAGGCGGCTCAGGATGCAAGAGTATACGTTATAAATACACGCTCGGGAGTGTTCCACTATCCGACATGCGACGGCGTCAAGGAGATGTCGGAGCACAACAAAAAGACAGTTACAGCGACACGCTCGGAGCTGACCTCACAGGGGTATACTCCGTGCGGTGCCTGCGAACCATAAACAATAAACTACTACAAAGGAGCATGTACTATGCGATCGATCACATCTATCAAAACATCACTTTCCGCAGGCAGTTATGACATGATGCTTAAAAGCCTTTACTGCCGTCCGGCTGAAATGCTCGGACCATACAGAGACAGGATCGTCAGGGTCCTCGATGGATTTATGAAGGAATTCGATGCAAGTCCGGATACCGAGGTTTCTGTATTCAGCGCACCGGGACGTACTGAGATAGGCGGAAACCATACGGATCACCAGAGAGGCAAGGTGCTCACGGGATCCGTGGATCTCGACGCCATAGCCTGTGCTGCACCGAACGGAAGCGGCGTTGTGCGCATCTATTCGGAAGGTTACGGGCTTACAACTGTGGATATCACTAATCTTGAGCCGGTAAAGGAAGAGGAGAATACGACAAAGGCCATAATCCGCGGAACTCTGGCTGCAATATCTTCGAGAGGATACGAGGTCAAAGGCTTTGATGCCTATGTTACGTCTGACGTTCCGGGAGGCTCGGGGCTTTCGTCTTCAGCATGCTTCGAAGTCCTGATTGGTGTCACCGTCAACGGGCTTTTCTGCTCAAACAGCATAGCTCTTGCTGAGATCGCAAAGATCGGGCAGTTTGCTGAAAACGTGTATTTCGGAAAACCATCCGGCCTGCTCGATCAGATGGGATGTGCGCTCGGCGGCATAGTAGCGATAGATTTTCAGGATAAGGAAAACCCGCAGTATCACGCAGTGGATTTCGATTTTGCATCCGCGGGATATGCGCTCTGCATAATAGATACAGGAGCTGATCATGCTGATCTTACGGGAGATTATGCTGCGGTTCCTGCTGAGATGAAATCCGTTGCACAGGCCTTTGGAAAGGAAGTCCTCTGCGAGGTGGACGAAGATGAATTCTACGGCTCTATTGCAAAACTGAGAAAGCAGCTCGGAGACCGTGCAGTGATGCGCGCGATACATTACTTTACAGACTGCCACCGCGTTGAGCAGCAGGTAGAGGCTCTTGAGAAACACGAATTCGATAAGTTTCTGAAACTGGTGAGCAGCTCCGGACATTCATCATATATGTATCTTCAGAACGTAGCCACGTACAGAGATCCTGCAGACCAGCCGGTCGCTCTGTCGCTCGCCATGGCGGGATATTATCTTGCCGGACGCGGCGCACGCAGGGTACACGGCGGCGGATTCGCGGGAACCATACAGGCTTACGTACCGTTGGATCTTGTTGAGGAATTCAGAAAAGGAATGGATTCCGTGCTTGGCGAAGGAGCCTGCAGAGTCACATATATTCGCCCGGTCGGCGGGTGTACTCTCATAGACTGATATTGGGGATAGGGGACATGACATATCTTTAAAAACAGGAGAGAGGAAATGGAACTGCTGATATCACAACTTATTGAATATGCTGTAAGAAAAGAATGGATCGAAGCATCTGACCGCATCTGGGCATCCAACAGGATACTGGAAGCCCTGCAAATGGATGGCTTTGACGGTCTGGTCGATATAGAAGGAGAACTCCCTCAGATACAGGAGATCCTGGACGGACTTTGTGATTATGCATATGAGCACGGCGTTATTGAAGGAAATTCTGCGACATACCGTGATCTTTTCGATACAGCGCTTATCGGGCTTATTATGCCGAGACCGTCTGAGATCACGGAAGAGTTTTACAGCAGATACGAAAAGTCGCCAAAGGAAGCGACTGATTGGTACTATGGCTTTTCAGGTGATACGAATTACATCAGAAGAGACCGTATCGCAAAGGACCGCAAATGGACTGTCGACACGGAGTACGGGACCATTGACATAACGATAAACTTATCCAAGCCTGAGAAAGACCCTAAGGCCATCGCTGCTGCCGGCAAAGCAAAGGCATCAGGTTACCCGAAGTGCCTGCTCTGCGCAGAGAATGAAGGATACGCCGGAAGACTTGATCATCCGGCAAGACAGAATCATCGCATCATCCCGGTAGAGCTTGGCGGGCAGGACTTTTTCATGCAGTACAGTCCTTACGTTTATTACAATGAGCACTGCATCGTTTTCAACAAAAAGCATATACCTATGCACATAGACAGACAGGCATTTACCAATCTGCTTGATTTCGTGACTGTATTCCCGCACTATTTTGTGGGATCGAATGCAGACCTTCCAATAGTTGGCGGAAGCGTTCTGAGCCATGACCATTATCAGGGCGGCAATTACGAGTTTGCCATGGCAAGGGCTGAAGTGGAAACAGCCTTCACGGTGCCGGGCTATGAAGATATAGAGACAGGTATAGTGAAGTGGCCGATGTCTGTGATTCGTCTTAAGGGAACAGACCGGGAGAGGATCATCGATCTGGCTGAGCTGATACTGAATAAATGGCGTGGCTATGATGACCCGGATGCTTTCATCTTCCATGAAACGGACGGAGAGAAGCACTCGACCATAACACCGATAGCACGCAGAAGAGGCGAGGCGTATGAGCTCGATCTCGTGCTGCGTAACAATATAACCACTGAAGAGAATCCGCTCGGAGTATTCCATCCTCATGCAGACAAGCATCACATCAAAAAAGAGAACATAGGGCTCATCGAAGTGATGGGGCTTGCCGTACTGCCGGCCAGGCTGAAAGGCGAGCTTGAAGCGGGGCACTACACCGAGCAGGAGATCGGCGAAGTCTTTGCCGCAGTGCTCGAGGATGCGGGAGTATTCAAGAGGACTGAAGAAGGAAGAGCGGCATTCGGAAGATTCATAGACTGCATTGCCGCAAACTAGATAAAAACAAGAGAGGTAAGAGCATATGGCAAGCGGAAGAATGGAATTCCACGCAGAATCAATTATGCAGCACACAAACTTCAGCTTTGTGCTGCCGAACGATGTTGCGATGGAGGAGGTTTTCGACCTCAAATATTACGACAGAGATCCGATGAATCTCATACTGCTTCACGGACTCACAGGCACTGATACCGACTGGCTGTACGGAGGAGTAGCACAGCTGATGGCCATCCAGTATAACCTGAACATCTTTATGCCTACTACGGGAAATTCCTTCTATCTGGATAAAGGATACCAGGGAAGAAATCACTGCGAGTTCATCGCGGAAGAGCTGCCTGAATATATACAAAAAACATTCGGGATAAAGATGGAAAGAGAGAACACCATGATAGGCGGCCTGTCGATGGGCGGATACGGTTCTCTGCACACAGCTCTGGCGTACCCTGAAAAATTCAGCGCGTGCATAGCACTTTCGTCGGCTCTTGTCGTAAGGGACGTTGCGAAAAAGCCTGACTCGGAAGTCGGTAGCGTGCTGCCGCTCAAGTTCAGAGAGGAACTGTTCGGAGATCCTTCAAAGCTGATCGAGTCCGACATGAATCCTGAAGTGCTTTACAAAAAGATTAAGAAGCAAGGCAAGGAAGTACCTTTCATCTATCTTGCCATAGGTGTTGATGACAACCTGCTTGAAAGTAACCGTCAGTTCCGTGACTTCCTGAAGAAAGAGAAGGCAGACTTTTTCTACGAAGAGGGACCGGGCAGACATACATGGCAGTTCTGGAACGAGTATATCGACAGAGGATTAAAAACAGTACTTAACCGTTAATAGGGAGCAAAAAATGCTTAGTGAGAAATACAAAGATTTTACGAAATGGGTCATCTACCAGATATATCCGCGCAGCTTTATGGACAGCAATGGCGACGGTATAGGTGATCTTCAGGGAGTGATCAGCAAGCTCGACTACATAAAGGAGCTCGGAGCAAACGCGGTATGGCTCTGTCCGTGTTTCAAGAGCCCCAATGAAGACAACGGATACGATGTGGCGGATTACTGTGACATCATGGACGAATTTGGCACCATGGAGGACATGGACCAGCTGATCGAAGGCCTTCACAGCCGCGGTATGAAGCTCATACTCGACCTTGTACCGAACCATACATCGACTGAGCACAAATGGTTTCAGGAATCCAGAAAAGGAAAGGATAATCCATACAGTAATTACTATTACTGGTTTGACGAGAAACCGAACGACTGGGAATCTGCTTTTGGCGGCAGTGCCTGGCAATATGATGAGATGCGCGGTCAATACTACCTGCATACTTTCGCAGTTGGTCAGGCCGACCTTAACTGGGACAATCCTGCCGTTGTAAAGGAAATGCAGGATGTAGTAGATTTCTGGGTCGATAAGGGTTGTGACGGATTCAGGATCGATGTTATAGACTGCATATCCAAAGACTTGCCGAAAGATAAGAACGGACACGGTCCGCGGCTTCATGATTATATCCACGCACTTTTCGGCAGAAACAAAACGTCACATCTGTTTACTGTGGGAGAAGGCCATACGAATGATATAGAAGATATAGTGCTTCACTGTGCCTCGGAAAGAGATGAACTTTCTACTCTCTTTATTTTCGATCATATGGAGTGCGGCAGGGCAGACAAATTTACTCCTGAGAATGATAGTCTGAAAACTCTCAGGAATTATCTGACCGGCTGGCAGGAGGAGACATCAAGGCATGATTTGCTGTACAGCCTCTTCATTGAGAATCACGATCAGCCTCAGATGGTCTCGCGCATAGGCAATGACAGAGAACTCAGATACGAGTCTGCAACAGATATCGCGGCAATGGTATACCTTCTGAAAGGTGTATCGTTCATCTACCAGGGACAGGAGATAGGAATGCCTGCTGCACATTATGACAGCATAAGTGATTTTGATGATGTCGAAAGTCTGGGATGGTACAAAAAATTCATAAAAACTTACAGCGAAGACGAGTGCCTCGAAAAGATCAACTTCGGAAGCCGTGACAACGCGCGACATCCGATGGCGTGGGACGGCACTGAGGGCAACGGATTTACGACAGGAAAGCCATGGCTGCTTCCGCACTCGAGGGCAGCTGAGGTAAACGTAGAGAACGACCTTGCGGCAGAGAAGTCTGTTTACAGGTTCTATCAGAAGCTTCTGAAGCTCCGTACATATAACGACGCTTTCACAACGGGGGACCTCGAAGTCATCTCGGCACCGGAAGACGATTTCTTTGTTTTCGTTCGCACATCGGGTGACGAAAAATGGGCTGTTGTATGCAACTTTGAAGAAGAGCGCAGCATAAAACTGCCGTTTGAATGCGAAGAGCCGGTACTTTCGAATCTTGGAAGAGTTGCGGCAGACGGCATATACGCACCATATGAATGTGCAGTCTCAAGGATAAAGTGAGGGTAAAAACATGTGTAAGATGCATAAGGAATTCTACATCGATGATGATGGAATAAAACTGCATGCAAAGCTGGACATGCCTGCAGGTTTCAAAGAAGGTGACAAATGTCCGCTGGCAATCGTGATCCACGGCCTGACCGGGCACATGGAAGAGCCACATATAAAAGGTGTCGCCGCGACATTCAATGAGCTGGGCATGGCATCACTCCGCGCTGAGATGTACGGACATGGCAAGAGCGGCGGAGAGTTCTATAACCACAATATTTTCAAATGGCTGAACAATGCCATGACCGTGACGGACTATGCGAGGTCACTGGACTTTGTAAGTGACCTTTATGTCTGCGGGCACTCGCAGGGCGGACTTGCCACTGCCTTACTGGCAGGAATGAAACCTGAAGTATTCAAGGCTGTGATACCTATGTCGCCTGCGCTTATGATGCCTGAAGATGCAAGATCGGGACATATGCTGGGCATTGATTTTGATCCATGCCATCTGCCGGAAGAGATTTATGTCAACGCTGAGCAGAAGGTGAACAGCAACTACTTAAGAGCCGCACAACTGATAGACCTTGATGGAGCGATTTCCAGATACAGCGGTCCGGTGCTCCTCATACATGGAGATGAAGATGAAGCGGTACCGGTATCGTGCTCAATAGAAGCAGAGAAGAAATATAAAAACTCAAAAACAGTGATCATCAAGGGTGATGATCACTGCTATAACTACCATCTGGATCAGGTGCTCGACGCTGTCAGAGATTTTCTCCGTTCTCTTTGATGACTTCAGCGTACCAGTATGCGGAATCCTTAGGTATGCGCTGCTGGGTGAGGTAATCGACGTAGATGAGACCGAACCTCTTTTCATACCCGAGAGCCCATTCGAAATTATCCAGTATTGACCAGGCCATATAGCCAAGAACAGGGCAGCCTTCATCGGCTGCTCTTTTCAGTCCGCGCAGATACCATGTCATGTACTGAATGCGCTGTGGATCATGCACATGACCGTCATCCATTACGAAGTCCACATTTGCCATGCCGTTTTCTGTCATCATTACAGGCACATTGTACCGTTCGGAGATGAACCTCACACCCCAGTAAAGAGCATCTTTTGTTATCGGCCAGCCCATGTTGGTTCTCGGGATCCCCTGCCAAGGAGTCATCATCCGGCCATCCGGGCCGTCATTATAGTTGTTAGCAAGGTAACAGTTCCAGCCTATGAAATCGAGAGGCTTATGGATCATTTCGAGCTCGCCGTCATTAAGAACAGATGCCAGGGAAGGGTGGGCGACACCTTTCATTATAGGGTCGAGCCACCAGTTAAGATAATGGACTTCAGCTTCACTTGCAAATGTCTTCAGCCTTGCAGCTTCGATATCCTTGTCTGATTCGCTGCACGGAAGATAAAGAGTACAGTCAGTGGCGATGCCGATCTTCGGAGGAAGGATAGCTCTGCTGCGTATTACATCCGCAGCCTTTGCATGAGCCAGAAGCACATTTCTGGTAAGGACAGAAAGCTTTTCTACAGCTTCATCCGTGCCCGCAACGACTGATTCAAACGGTGCATGTTCTGCACTCAGATAACCTGCGCCAATGAACGATGTAGGCTCGTTAAAAGGCATCCACCATTCCACCTTATCTGAAAGCGTGTCTATAACAACGGCTGTGTAGTCTGCAAAATCATCGCTTATCGAATCCGAATACCATCCGCCGTCCTTATGTGCCCACATAGGAAGATCCCAATGATAAAGCGTGCAAAGTGGTTTGATGCCTGCATCAAGCAGCTCGTTCACAAGGTCTCTGTAAAAAGCGAGCCCCTTTTCATTTATGACACCTCTTTCAGGCATCACACGCGGCCAGCTGACAGAGAAACGGTAAGCCTTAAGCCCGATCTTTTTCATGAGCGCGATATCTTCACGGAAGCGGTGATAGTGGTCACAGGAAACATTACCGTTGTCCCCGTGCGCGATATGTCCCGCACTCAGCGCATCCCATATGCTCGGCCCTTTGCCGTCTCCGTTATATGCGCCTTCTACCTGATATGCCGCGCTGGCAGCTCCCCATAGAAAATCTTTTGAAAAACTCATCTATATACCATCCCGATAAAAATAATTATTACATAAGCGGTTTCAGCCTGTAGACAACACAGTCGTGAGGATCGAGTTTTGTGCCAAAGCATTCTGCCCTAATACCTTCATCTTCTCCTGTAAGACAGTTGAACATCGATACTCCATGTCCGGCAGCGGCTGAGAGTCCTATATCCCAGAATGCAAAAACACATTTCATGGCTTCATCGCCGAAGTTGAATACGCCAACAGCGCAGCTGCCGTCGGAAAGAGGTCTTACCAGAGCAAATGTGCCCGGGCTTTCATCACATGTGAGTTTAAAGCACGCTCTGGATTCAGGATCCTGATTGATAGCAATAAGATGCCTGTTCTGCAGAAGCGCTTTTGAGCGTTCATCGATATTTCTTATGTCACATCCGATGATAAGAGGGGAAGCAAGCAGTGACCAAAGTGCAAAGTGTGAACGGTACTCAGCATCCGTGCAGCCTTCAGCACCGGTTTCCGGATTAAATGAGCTGCCTTTCATTCCGACTACCAGCATGTCCATGTCGCTGAAACAACCGGGGGATCCGGCCTCCAGATGCTCAAGGCGCTTTGATACTGTATATCTGACAGAGTTCCAGTTGTCACGGATATCTATAGCCATTCTGTATGAGTTGGCGCCTGTCGACCGGATCCACTTCTCTACATTATCTTTTCCCCATTGACAGGCCGCATAAAATATATCTCTGTCTGTGTTGCGGAGAGCATAACCCATGCGTCTGTAAAGCATGTCAGAAGTCTGCGCAGCAGGCTTAAAGCAGTTGTCGTACTTCAGATAATCCACTCCCCATTTCGCAAAGAGTCGGGCATCCTGGAGCTCGTGCTCGAAGCTGCCGGGATAGCCTGCGCAGGTTCGTACGCCGCAGCATTCATAAATGCCGAATCTGAGACCTTTGCTGTGCACGTAGTCAATGACATGTTCTATGCCGTGCGGGAATTTCTCCCGCGAAGGCACCAGATCGCCGTTCGCATCTCTTGTCTTTTCCATCCAGCAATCATCTATGATCAGATAACGGTAACCGCAGTCCAGGAAGCCTCCGTCAACCATGGCGTCTGCTACCTGAATAATTGTATCTTCATCGTATTTATCAAAAAATGTATTCCACGAGTTCCATCCCATAGGAGGTGCTGCAGCGAAAATGTTATTCATTATTGTATCCTTTCCGAATATATTGCTTTTATTTCTCTGCTAATGTTAACTCGCGAAGCCGGGTAAGACAATAAAAAAGCCTCGAAATGTACTGGTATTAAAGGTTTGTATCTTAAAAAAACGAAAAAATAAGTATACCAGCCATACAGAAAATGATAAAATGTACGCAGTAATGACTCTCTGTGTCGCAATTAAGCCATGCAGAGTTAGGTTATTCGTTGTCTTTTATAGGAGGAATAATATGAAGAAAAGCACAACTAAAAAACTGTTGGTTGCACTGCTTGCTTTCGTCATGGTATTTGCTATGACAGCATGCGGCGGCGGTGGAAGCAGCGAAGGCGGAGAAGAGGCAGCTAGCGGTGGCTCCGGAGATGGAACATCGATCACCCTGTTCAACTCCAAGAACGAGATCCAGGAGAATTTCGAAGATCTCGCTAAGGTTTATGAGGAGCAGACAGGTGTTCACATCGAGGTTTACTATTCTCAGGATACAGTTTCGGCTCACCTCGCAACCAAGTATGCGTCCAAGGCTCCATACACACTCAACATGGTTGACGCTAAGGACATCTACTCACTTGGTAAGCAGTACGGCGCTGACATGACAGGTGCTGCATGGGCTGGCGACACAGATTACGGCATCTCTGTTGACGGCAAGGTTCTCGGATTCCCTACTTGCATCGAGGCAAGAGGTATTCTGTACAACTCTGCAGCAATCAAGAATGCTCTCGGAGAGGAATTCGACCCTGCAAGCATCAAGACTCTTGATGACTTCAAGGCAATGTGCGACAAGCTCGTAGCTGCAGGTATGGAATCTCCTACAGCTATCCTCAAGCCAGACTGGTCACTCGCTGCTCACTATCTGCAGCAGGTATACGAAGAGAGAGAAGATCCTGAAGCATTCGTACAGGACCTCTATGCAGGCAAAGCTGACCTCATGAAGGACGAGAAGTTCAACGCTCTCATGGACACATTCGATACTCTTAAGGAGTACAACATGTTCAAGGCAGGAGCTATCTCTGCTGAGGACGAGCTCGTACACCAGGCTATGTCCGAAGGACAGGATGCATTCCAGTTCGGCGGATGCTGGGAGTGGAACGACCTCCTTACTTATGACTACAATGGTCCGGTTGGAATCATGCCTGTACCACAGAACGTTCAGGATGATTACACAGGTAAGCTCGTAGGCGGCGGCTCCAAGTACTTCTACGTAGATGGAAGTGAGTACACATCAGAGGCTGATCAGGAAGCTGCTAAGGCATTCCTTGAGTGGCTCGCATCTTCTGACGAAGGTAAGACATTCGTATCCGAAACATGCGGAATGGTATCCCCATTCAAGAGCAACACAGTTCCATGCTCAAATGACATCGGCAAGGTTGTTAAGGAATACGTAGATGCTGGAAATCTCGTTCCTAACTATGACTATGACCCTGATGATCACTACTCAAAGCTCGGTATCGAGATGCAGAAGTACCTCGGCGACCAGTGCACACGTGAAGAGCTCGCAGCTGCTATCCAGAACTACTGGGCAAGCACAACACCTGTTGAGCACTAATTTTCTGACCGAAGCAATTGCTTAGTAATTTTTACGGGTAAGAGGCGCGTTTTGCGCCTCTTACCGTAAATGCTTTTCAGGCAAATGCTGAAAGAACAATAAGGGGAAAATATGAATAGGAACACAATGAGCTATAAGGTCAAACAGTACCTGATGTTCGGCGGTATCGGAACATTCCTGTTCGCTGCCGTAGTGGTAGTACCGTTCGTATATGGTATTTATCTGACCTTTACAAGCTGGGACGGCGTTTCGCCACACAAACCATTTGTAGGAATAGCAAACTATATCGCTGCATTCGGTGACCATGAATACTGGCTGGCAATGGGAAGAACCGTGATCTATACAGTATTTGCTGTAGTACTGATCAATATTCTTGCCTTTGCTATGGCTTATCTGGTCACAAGCGGAGTCAAGGGACAGAACTTCTTCAGAGCAGGATTCTTCATCCCTAACCTGATTGGCGGTATCGTACTTGGTTATGTATGGAAATTCGTTTTCAACAGAGCCTTTGTTGCGATCGGAACAGCAATTACAGGCGCTCCGACAACATCTCTGCTGGCAACTCCGTCAGGGGCGATGTTCTGTCTGATATTCGCATCAGTATGGCAGTATGCAGGATATATGATGCTCATCTATGTAGCGGGCTTCATGAGCGTATCTGACTCACTGAAGGAAGCCGCAATGATCGACGGATGCACACCATCGCAGGCTATGAGAAATGTAACCATTCCTCTGATGCGTTCATCATTTGTACAGTGCATCTTCCTCAGCATCACAAGATGCTTCGTAATCTACGATGTAAACCTGTCATTGACAAAGGGCGAGCCGTTCGGACAGTCCATCATGGCAGCTATGCACGTATACAACACAGCCTTCACATACAAGAACTATGGTATGGGTCAGGCTGAAGCGCTCATACTCTTCGTAGTATGCGCTGTAGTAGGTATTACTCAGGTTTGGGTAGGTAAGAAAGGAGAGGTAGAAGCATAATGACTCAGAACGAAAAAGCTGCAGCAGCTAAAAAGAGAAATCATGCTATCATGATCGTGATCCTGATTCTGCTCTTTATCCTCTTCGTTGCACCATTTATCCTGGTAATAATCAACGTCTTTAAGGACAAGGCAGACATCGTGACCAATCCGCTCGCACTTGTAGGTGCACACGGATTCACAATGAAGAACTTCCCTGAAGCTATGGCTAAGATGGATTTCTTCAACGTATTTAAGAATTCTCTCATTATCACAGTATGCGCAACAGTACTTACAATACTGGTATCCGCAATGACATCATTCGTTATCGTACGTAACGGAAAGTGGAAAATGTGCACCGCAGTATTCGCTCTGATGGTTGCATCGATGGTAATTCCGTTCCAGGTACTGATGGTGCCACTGGTATCCGTATACGGAGGTATCTTCGGCGTACTGAATCACCGTATTACACTGATACTCATGCATGTTGGTTTCTCAGTCTCCATGGCTACATTCATGTTCCACGGAGCTATCCATACCAATATACCTCTTGAACTTGAAGAGGCGGCTCTGATCGATGGATGCACCAGATGGCAGACATTCTGGAAGATCGTATTCCCTCTGCTCAAGCCGACTATTGCAACAGTAGCTATCATCGATGCTATGGCATTCTGGAACGACTACCTCCTGCCAAGCTTAGTACTTACAGAGAAGTCGCTTTACACTATTCCAATTGCCACACAGCAGTTCTATGGTACATATTCGACAGATATCGGTCTGGTAATGGCTGCACTTCTGCTGGCCATGCTGCCGATCCTCATCCTGTATCTCTTCCTGCAGAAATACATCGTTGCGGGAGTTACATCAGGAGCTGTTAAGGGTTAAGTTGTATCTGGTCAGAGTGTATTGAGAACGAATGGATAAGTTTTTTGATTCTGACAATCCGGTAATGAAGTTTCTTGCGAGACTGGTGGATCTGGTGATACTCAATGTGATCACCATCCTGTATTCGATTCCGGTCGTGACCGCAGGAGGAGCGCTCACAGCAATGAATTATGTGCTGCTTCATCTTCACCGGGAGGAAGAATCGTATGTTATAAAGATGTTCAGAAAATCCTTCAGGGCGAATTATAAACAGGGCATTCCTGAAGGCTTGCTGGCGCTTGCGGCAGCCGGCATTACAGCTGTAGACCTTCTGGCTCTGCATGGGTCAGATTCAAGAATGGCGACTCTGATGATGATCTCGATCACCATTATCGCGGTTCTGATGTTTGTGACATGCGTCTACATGTTTGCCCTGCAGTCAAGATATGAGAATACAGTAAGCGGAACGATCCTCAATGCCGTCAGACTGGCAATAGGCAATCTTCCGAGATCGGCCGGAATGGCTTTGATCTGGCTGGTGTGGATACTTATGCTTGTGTATCTCAATAAGGCAGCATCGTTGTTTTTCCTGATATTCGGACTTTCACTTCCGGGATATCTGTGTACGATGCTGTATGACAGGATTTTTGAGGATCTTGAATCAGAACAATAGTTATCTGTACAGATCTGACCGATTGTGCGTATATTGGAATAAAGGAGACTAAAACATGGCAAGTTTATCATTAAAACATATTGAGAAGATCTACGAGAACGGATTCCATGCCGTTCACGATTTCAATCTCGAAGTAGAAGATAAGGAATTCATTATCTTCGTAGGACCTTCCGGCTGCGGAAAGTCCACAACTCTGCGTATGATCGCCGGACTCGAAGACATCTCCGAGGGAGAATTCAAAATCGACGGCGTTCTTATGAATGACGTAGAGCCTAAGGACAGAGACATCGCGATGGTATTCCAGAGCTACGCTCTCTATCCTCATATGACAGTAAGAGACAACATGGGATTCGCTCTCAAGCTGAGAAACGTTCCTAAGGATGAGATCGATGCTAAGGTAAACGAAGTAGCAAAGATCCTCGACCTCGAGAAACTGCTTGACAGAAAGCCAAAGGCTCTCTCCGGCGGACAGAGACAGCGTGTAGCCATGGGCCGTGCTATCGTAAGAAGCCCTAAGGTATTCCTCATGGACGAGCCTCTGTCAAACCTCGATGCTAAGCTGAGAGTTCAGATGAGAACAGAGATCGCTAAGCTCCACGAGAGACTGGGAACAACAATCATCTACGTAACTCACGACCAGACTGAGGCTATGACACTCGGTACAAGGATCGTAGTAATGAAGGATGGTATCGTTCAGCAGATCAACTCGCCTGAGCACCTCTACAACAAGCCATACAACCTCTTCGTTGCAGGATTCATCGGATCACCTCAGATGAACTTCATTGATTGTCTTGTTGAGAAGAAGGGCGCTGACACATTCCTTGATATGGCAGGATTCCCAATCAAGCTTCCTGCTGACAAGGCAGAAGCTGTCAAGGACTACGTTGGCAAGACTGTTGTTGCAGGTATCAGACCTGAGCACCTCCTCGACGGAAGAGGCAAGGAAAAGGACTTCTGCACAATCAAGGCTCCTATCGAAGTTCGTGAGCTCCTCGGCGCAGAAGCTTATCTGTACTTCACACTTGGAGGCAAGCAGTGCACAGCAAGAGTTGCTTCGGACGTTGACCTCTATGTCGGCATGGAAGGAACAATGGCTCTTGATCTTAACAAGCTCCAGCTCTTCGACAAAGAAACAGAGCAGAGCCTCCTCTGGAAAGAGTGGTAGGATTTTACTGATCCGAAATTCAATTAATCATTCACAGGACTGTCACTATCTGGTGGCGGTCCTGTTCTTTTTTTGGTATTATCTTCGTGTATATAAAACATTCATGGAGAGGGATATGAGCATACGATATATAGAAGAAACAAAGCATCTGATACTTGAAACAAAAAATTCAGGTTACCATATGAAGATAGACCATCTGGGTTATCTTCAGCACATGTATTACGGACCAAAACCGGGACAGGACAATCTGTCTTACGCGTTCCGTTATTATGACAGGGGATTCTCAGGCAACCCTTATGACATGAGGTATGACAGGACATACTCTCTGGATTCGATGCCGCAGGAATATACATCTTTCGGTGTAGGAGACTTCCGCATAAACAGCATAGCGGCATCATGTTCAGACGGAAGCCGCTGCGCGGAATTCAAATATGTATCCCATGAAATAGTAAGCGGAAAGTACAGCATACCGGGACTCCCGTCAGTCTATGATGAAGAAGGCAAGGCGCAGACCCTGATAGTGACATTGATCGATAATGCGGCAAATATGGGCATTAAGCTTTACTACGGCGTGTTTGAAGACCTGGATATCATTACCAGGTCCGCAGAAATAATCAATGCCGGCTCAGAAATGGTGTGGCTGCGCAAGGCATCCTCCATGTGCCTCGATTTACCTTACGGAAACTGGGATCTGATCCATTTCCACGGCAGGCACTGCATGGAGCGGCAAGTGGAGCGCATAAAGATGTTCCACGGCGTCCATACCTTTATATCAGGCCGCGGGATGTCGAGCCATCAGCAGAATCCTTTTATTATCATATGCGATCATGATGCCACCGAAGACAGCGGCATTTGCTACGGCATGATGCTCATGTATTCAGGCAACCATAAAATAGAAGTTGAACGCGATCAGTTCGAGAGCGTACGTGTAGTGATGGGACTCAATGACGACCGCTTCCGCTGGGAACTTGAGCCTGGCACATCGCTTCATACGCCTGAAGTGATACTTACATGCGCTGACGGACTGACTGAGCTTTCGCATAATTATCACCGCTGCATACGCAACAATGTCGTAAAGGGTAAGTACAAGCTCAGCCACAGACCTGTGCTTGTCAACAACTGGGAGGCAACATACTTTGATTTCACAGAAGACAAACTCCTCGAGATCTGCGGTATAGCCAAGGATCTCGGCATAGAGATGTTTGTGCTTGATGACGGCTGGTTCAGAAACAGAAAAGATGACAACGGCGGCCTGGGCGACTGGGAGGTAGACACAGACAAACTGCCGAATGGGCTCGGAGGGCTGATCTCAAAGGTCAAAGGAATGGGTCTTAAATTCGGACTCTGGATAGAACCTGAGATGGTAAGCGAAGATTCAGATCTTTACAAAGCACATCCTGACTGGGCATTGACAGCTCCGGGACGCGCTCCGATGATGGCGCGCAACCAGCTCGTGCTGGATCTCTCCAACAGCGAGGTACATGAATACCTGTACAACAAGATATCCGGCCTTCTGAGAGACTACGATATCGATTATATAAAATGGGACTTCAATCGTCCGATATCTGATGTGTACTCGCATTCTACACCATCGGCCAGACAGGGTGAGGTGCCTCACCGCTATTACCTGAGCCTTTATAAGCTCTACGACAGGCTTACTTCAGAGTTCCCTGATGTGCTTTTCGAAGGCTGTGCGGGCGGCGGCGGACGCTTTGACGCAGGCATGCTTCAGTATTCTCCGCAGGTCTGGTGCTCCGATAATACTGATCCGGTAGCAAGACTTGCCATTCAGTACGGCACATCGTTCGGATATCCATCATCTTCGATGGGAGCACATGTGAGCGCATCGCCTAATCATCAGACAGGTCGTAAGACGCCTCTGTCGACGCGTGGTGCTGTGGCAATGGCCGGTACATTCGGATATGAGCTTGATCTTACAAAGCTCACAGTAGAGGAATGCGGCGAGATAAGGAATCAGATAAAGCGATATAAAGACATAGAACCTGTTGTTCATGGCGGACGTTTATACAGGTTGAGCGACCCGTCGGAAAACAGCAGGTATTACTGCTGGGAACACGTCAGTCAGGATAAAAGCCGCTGCATACTCAGCGTTGTCGTGACCGATCCTCAGGCAAACTATACGCTTGTACATGTGAAGCTGAAAGGCCTGGATCCGGATGCGATGTACTCTGTCGGAGGGGAGTTCGAATGCCGCGGCAGGACTCTGATGCAGAACGGATATACCTTCCCTCAGCTGACCGGTGATTATCCGGCGCAGCAGTTGGACATAATCAGGATATAACAGGGAGAGCGACCATTGATCAGCAAGGAATTACAGAATGTAAGAGATTACGAAAAGAGGGAATCTGCGGCCGTAACCGGAGAAGAACGCCCGGTGTTTCATTTTTCGCCGCGCATAGGATGGCTCAACGACCCTAACGGATTCTCTTTCTATAAAGGTGAATACCATCTTTTTTACCAATATCATCCGTACAGCACTTACTGGGGCCCTATGCATTGGGGACACGCGGTAAGCAAGGACCTTATAAGCTGGGAATACCTTCCGGCTGCCATGGCTCCTGACACGGGTTATGACTGTGCGGGCTGCTTTTCAGGTACAGCGATCACACTTCCTGATGGCAGACAGTTGTTGATGTATACAGGCTGCGGTGACAACAGCAGGGACCCTCTTCGAAAGGGCAGATGGCTTCAGCTGCAGTGCGTTGCGGTCTCGGAAGAGCAGGAAGACGGCAGTACTGAATATGTAAAGTATGAAGGAAATCCGGTCATTGGTGAGGAAGACCTGCCGGAGGCCTGTGATGCATACGAGTTCAGAGATCCTTATGTATGGCGCACCTCAGACGGAACTTACAGGGCTCTTGCTGCCGCAGGCAGGACAGGTGAGATCAATGAGGATGGGAATTATAAGCATGAAAAAGGTACCCAGCTCATTCTGTTCAGAAGCGATGACTGCTTCAACTGGGAGTATGGCAAAGTGCTGTTTGAAGACCACCGCAAGATAGGCGTCATGTGGGAGTGCCCGAATTTCTTTGAACTTGACGGCAAACATATACTGATCGCCAGCCCTATGGACATGCATGCGGAAGCTGATGAGGCTATCGGTTCCGTAAGATTTCCTCAGGGCAGCAATGTGTGCTGCATCGCAGGAGAATATGATGAAGAGACGGAAGTTTTCACCCCGGACGGCGGCTATGAACCGGTAGATATCGGTCTCGACTTTTACGCGCCGCAGATCATGAAAGCTCCTGATGGAAGACGTATTATGATTGGCTGGATGCAGGATCCTAAGAACGGCAATTTTGCCGATATAAAGGATGGCCTGTCAAGACCGGGACTCCTTTATGCTGTTCCGATGGATAATCCTGACGGATATGTTCACGGACCGGAAGGCTCACACATATTCGGACAGATGACGATCCCGAGAGAACTGAAATACAGGGATGGAAAACTCTATCAGTGGCCGGTAAGGGAAATCTGTGAATACAGAAAGGACAGGCTGGATTATGACGGGGTGCTTCTTAAAGATGAAGTGCGCAGCTTTGAAGGTATATCCGGCAGATCGATAGAGCTTGAAGTGGAGATCGCTCCTCGTGAACAGGGTGCCCCGCTATACAGGGAGTTCATAATGGACTTCGCGAAGGATGAGGATCACTTCATCAGACTCAGCTACAAACCTGCCAGATCGCTGATATCAATAGACAGAAGCCACAGCGGCCAATGCAGTGAGATCACTTCGAGGAGAAGTTACAGGGCGGCGTATTCAGACGGAAGCCTCAGCCTGAGGATACTTATAGACAAATGGAGCGCTGAAGTGTTTGTCAACGGTGGAGAGCAGGTGATATCACTCACTTACTACACTCCGGCAGATGCAGAGGAGATCACGTTCTCGGCTGACGGCACAGTTGCAATGGATATAACAGCATATCATATACAAAAATAGAGCGATTCAATGTATAATTAAGTGTCGTACATAACGCACTGGCGGAAAGATAAGGGGAATAAAAATGACAGATATTATTACACTCGGAGAACTTCTTATAGATCTTACCCAGAGAGGTTCTGATGAAAACGGAAACGGAGAATTCACCGCATATCCGGGCGGCGCTCCGGCAAACGTAGCGGTTGCAGCTTCAAGACTCGGCGCTTCAGCAGGCTTTATCGGCAAGGTCGGTAACGACGCTTTCGGACGCAGCCTTGCTGATACACTGAAGAAGGACAATGTAGATATAAAAGGTCTGTATTATGATGACGATCAGCCGACGACCATGGCGATAGTTTCGGTAGATGCAACGGGTGAGCGTGATTTCTCGTTCTACAGAAAACCCGGTGCAGACACGCAGCTGACAGTCGACGAGGCTGTAGAAGCGCTGGCAGATCTGCCGAAGATCCTCCATGTAGGTTCGCTGTCGATGACTACCTCGCCGGGAAAAGAAGCCTGCGTAGAGGCTGTTAAATATGCTAAAGATAACGGCTCGGTAATAAGCTATGACCCTAACTACAGGGCAGCGCTCTGGGACAGCGAGGAGCATGCGATCGAGATGATGAAGGTGCTTCTCCCATATGCTGACATTCTTAAGGTGTCAGATGAAGAGATGGTGATGCTGACAGGCACAGACGATTTCGAAGCGGGAAGCCGTACACTTGCTGAGTATGGCTGCGGCCTTGTTATGGTGACTCTCGGCTCAGATGGCGTGTTCGTCCGCATGGGAAGCCATACGGCAACTGTACCTGGATTCAGCGTAGAAGTAGCCGATACCAATGGAGCCGGAGACACATTCCTCGGAGCAATGCTAATGCAGATCGCTAAAGGTGTGAACGGAGAAGAAGACGTGTGGAAACAGCTTCTGGATATGGTTCGCTATGCAAATAAAGCTGCATCACTGACATGCTCGCGCCACGGAGCAATTCCTGCAATGCCTACACTTGCTGAAATGGAGAGAGAGTTTAATGAATAACGGGCTCAAGCAAAAGAGAAAAAGCGTATTTGATGAAAGACTGGAGAAATACTATGATGAGCTCAAGTGGCTCTACATGGAACTCTACAATGATGAGAAGGCTTTTGAATACTTCCTTGATATGCTGCGCAGGAGCTACAGGGAACGCAAAAAAACTCTTCATGATGTAGACAAAAGAAGATCCATCCATCCTGACATGCATCATTCCAACAAGATGATGGGTATGATGCTTTATACTGAGAATTTCGCAGGGAATCTGCCGGGTGTCAGAGACAAGCTTGATTATCTCAGGGAATGCGGAGTCAAATACCTTCACCTGATGCCGCTTCTGGACACACCTGAAGACAGCGCGAGAAGCGACGGCGGATATGCTGTTTCTGATTTCAGAAAAGTAAGATCCGATCTCGGTACCATGGAGGATCTCGAAAAACTCACAGGCGACTGCCACAAGAGGGGGATAAGGGTCTGCCTCGATTTCGTGATGAACCATACGAGCGACGAGCACGAATGGGCAAAGGCAGCAAGGGCAGGCGATCCTGAGGCTCAGAGCAGATACTTCTTCTACGATAACTGGGATATCCCAAGACAGTACGAGCAGACGATGCCGCAGGTGTTCCCTGAGACAGCCCCGGGCAATTTCACGTATTTTGATGACTTCGGAAAGATCGTCATGACGACTTTCTATCCTTTCCAGTGGGATCTCAACTATGCAAATCCGACAGTCTTCAACGACATGACTGAAAACCTTCTCTATCTGGCAAACAGGGGAGTGGATATCGTAAGACTTGATGCTGTTCCGTATATATGGAAAGAACTGGGCACTAACTGCCGCAACCTGCCGCAGGTACACACTCTTGTTCGTATGATGAACATATCCTGCAGGATCGTATGCCCGAGCGTACTGCTTCTTGGTGAAGTCGTCATGGAGCCAAGCAAGGTCATTCCATACTTCGGCACTGAAGATAAACCTGAATGCGACATGCTTTACAATGTAACTACCATGGCTTCCATCTGGCATACCATGGCGACACGCGATGTAAGGCTGCTCAGGCATCAGCTGCAGCAGATAGAGCATCTGCCTTCGAACTGCATATTCCAGAACTATCTCAGATGCCACGATGACATAGGCTGGGGCCTGGATTACGGTATTCTGGGTCAGCACGGCATGAGCGAGGCGGCGCATAAAAAATATCTCAATGACTGGTTCACGGGCAAGTATTACGGGAGCCCTGCAAGAGGCGAACTCTACAACGATTCGGAATGGCTGCGTGATGCCAGACTCTGCGGAACAACAGCTTCACTGTGCGGAGTCGAATCTGCGCTGTATGAGAATAATGAGGAAGCACTGCAGAAGGCTATCGACGCTGATGTGATGCTCCACGCCTGCATGCTGACGCTTCGCGGTATACCTGTTTTCTACAGCGGTGACGAGCTCGGAATGCTGAACGACTACGGATATCATGATGATCCGGGCAGATGGGCAGACAGCCGCAATATTCACAGAGGAAAGATGGACTGGGAAAAGGCGGAGGAGAGAAAAGACCCTTCAACTCCGACCGGAAGGATTTTCCAGGAACTGCGCGAACTCGTGATGATACGCAGGTTCAATGAAGTATTCCACTCTGACGCTCACGTATATCCTATAGACACCGGAGACAATAGAGTGCTCGGGATTGCGAGAGAATACAACGGAAAGCGCATGCTCGGTCTGTTCAATTTCTCACCTGATGAGGTGTGGGTAAATGACTGGACCGGCGGAAGCTTGATGAAACCATACGGATTCCGCTGGATGCTCGAGAGATAGGTCATCGCTTTGACAGCGGTTTAAACAGCCTGATCGCTATGCTGCTGACAACAGCTATAACAAATGTATAAAGCAAAAGACCCGCGGGGATACCCGCGGTTTTTTGTATGTCACAGATGACAGGCTGTGGCGAGATGTGGAACGGATTCAGATAGAACATCGCTGCCCACTCGTGTGCGACCCCGGGATGCGCTGCGCGTATGGCGGGCATTACGGGCTCAACCGCAATATTGATGATGAGCGCTATAACACAAAGGAACACAAAAAGGACTGCTGCACCGCGAAGTCCGCGAGCATCCGAATCCATGCAGCCTGTAAAGATAATAAGCAGACTTATGAAAAGGAGCAGCCCGTGCCATACAAAACCGTGAGCTGTCAGAGCGATGTACGGTCGCATTATATCCTCCGGAAAGATCAGAGTTGCCAGCGCACTTATGAAGGTGTATCCGCCCATGAAGGTCATCATGCTGACACGGGCTTTTGCCCTGAAGGCCGGCAGTAAAATGCAGAGATACATCGGTACAGAGCATAGCTGGAATGGGAAGAACCAGAAGTCGATCGCATTGCCGTTAACAACATAGTAAAGAAAGAGCTGCTTATAAGCTTCGAGTAACAGAAGTATCCAGCCGGTTGCTGTAAGAACACGAATGACACTTTTTTCTGTATTGATCCGGTGCGCGAAAAAGACAGCCGTCAAAACTGCTAAAACAGCGGTCACAAGAGAGACGGTGATGTGGAACATGCCGAAAAGCTGCGGCGTTTGCATACGCCATGCCGTCATATTCAGGATGTGAATCACGTTACTTTCCATCACAAAAATCATACGCTGTGTATCAATTAAAAGCAATCATGCTTTGGACTTGACGAGTTACTTCTTACACTATATTGTTAACAATATATAAAAAAGGGGTGGACGAATGAGAAAGAGAATCCTTTTCAAGGATGAAGAAATCACGCGAGAAATAGAAAGGCGTATAAGAGATGAACGCCTGTCGGAAGGAGACAGACTTCCGTCAGAAAGACAGCTGGCAGAAGAGTTCGGTGTACAGAGAGACACAGTCAGAAGTGCTCTTGAAATACTTATGAAAAAAGGCGTGCTTATCAGAAAGCCGCGGAAGGGCTACTTTGTGGCACCCGAAAGGATAGAACTCAACCTGAAAGATTTCAGTTCCATAAAAAAGGAAATTGAAAGTATCGGATACAGGAGTAAGTCGATCCTGCTGAACTATGAATTGATAAGCATGAGCAAAAGGCTGGCTGAGATCACAAAGATGCCTGTGGGAACACTCTGCTTTCAGATACTTCGTGTCAGGTATGACATCGAGAGACCCATTTCGCTCGAGAGGTCATATCTTATTCCGGAGCATGTACCGGAGCTTAGCCGTGAAGATCTGGAAAAACAGACTCTCGTTTCATTGTTGAAGCATGATTACGGGATCACTCTTGTGAGAGCATTTCAACGGATCACTCAGGTTTATGGAGGAGACATGGAGGCTGAGCTTCTTAGGATAAGCAGGAACGAGCCTCTTATCAGATACGAAGGGCTGTTATATGACAGAAAGGACAGGCTGATCGAGTATTTTGACAATGTGATACTGCCTTGCAGCCTTGAGATTCATATCGTGGATTACGCTTAAAAGGTGCGGTCAGGGGACTATGACAAGGGAACAGAGCTTATATAAACAAATAGCAGACCGGATAATCGAAGACTATGGCAGCTGCCTTGACGGTGAATTATTGCCTGGCGAAAGAGAACTCGCAGATAAGTACTCGGTGAAACGCTCTACGATACAGTATGCAATGAGTAAACTTGCAGAGCAGGGTCTGGTATACCGCAAAAGAGGCAAGGGCACTTTTATCCGGAAGGAAAACAAGCGTGTGATGAATATCAGCGATGCTGCGGTATATGGGACCCAGGGGATCGCGGCGCTCGTACGTTCCTATGGAATAAAGGTCAAAAATGTGGTGCTGGTCAGCGGCATCATTACCGGCAACAGGTTTCTGGAGGAGAAACTGGGGCTGCAGAAAGACGAGCCGATATTCGCTCTCCACAGGGTCAGATACGGCAACGAAGAGCCGCTTGCTATAGAGTATACATATGTACCGAAGAAGTTTTTTACAGATGTTGAGACCATGGACTTCAGCATGGTTTCACTTTATGACTACATGGAAGCCAGAGGACATCTGCCGATAAAGTATGACAAAAGGCTCCGACTGGAAAAACTCTTTCCAAAGGAAGCAAGATATCTGGAACTTCCTGTGGACGACCCGGCTTTTTACTTCGAACTTATTGGATTTGATGCAGACAGACATACTGTGGAATACACAGAGAGCTATGTGTGCTGCAACAGGACAGAATTCAGCTTTACAACCCGAATATAATACATGGTGCGATGGTAAAGTGCTGTGAACTGGTATAGTATGTCGCGCAGTATATAAACACAGTAAATGAACGGAAATGAGGAAAGCAAACCGCTTTGGTATAGAAAAAACACGCAAAAGGCCTGCTTTTATTTTTCTTCATATCGCCAAAAAAAGAAAAACATAATTATAATAGTACCATGATCATGGGGCTTCTGAAAAAATGCTGCCGCATTTCGGTGCTCCCTCTCTATACATCGACAGAAAACCCTATGATCTCAAGCGAAAGGTGCGACACACAATCTTTCGAAAAAGGGATTGGGGCTGCGGTATAATACCGCAGCTTTTTCTTTCTTGATATGTTTTCACTGTGAATGTACACTAATCACATGGGAATAACCTGTTTTTATCTATGAGGAAGGTTGCTGTATGGCAGGTATGAATGAGACGCCTTCGGGCGAGAGAATACACATAGGATTTTTCGGACGCAGGAATGCAGGTAAGTCGAGCGTGGTGAATGCCGTTACAGGGCAGGACCTCGCAGTGGTCTCCGATGTGAAAGGAACAACCACCGACCCGGTGACAAAGTCGATGGAGATACTGCCTCTCGGACCGGTGGTGATAATCGACACACCGGGATATGATGACGAGGGCAGTCTGGGAGAACTCCGTGTGCAGAGGACGCGCAAGATACTCGAGAAGACAGACATTGCTGTGCTTGTCGTTGATACTACAGAAGGATTCAGAAAAGTCGACGAAGAGCTGACCGGACTGTTCAAAGAGAGAAATATACCTTGCCTCATCGCACTCAACAAAAGCGATATCTCTGAAGATACAGAAGATCACAGCATTGGTGAAGAGATGCCGGGTCTGCTGCAGCGTATCGCAAAGAACAGCGACGGAATGATACATGTGAGTGCGCTTACAGGCGACGGCATAAACGAGCTCAAAAACAGGATAGCTGCCCTGAAGCCTCAGGGAGAGGAGGGCCGTCTGGTTGCCGACAAAATCGATCCGGGTGACCTTGTGCTTCTGGTAGTACCTATAGACAAGGCTGCTCCTAAGGGAAGACTTATCCTTCCGCAGCAGCAGACCATCAGAGACATACTCGATGCGGGAGCTGCGGCACTGGTCGTACAGGATACGGAACTGGCAGACACTCTGGATATGATCGGAACCAAACCTGCGCTGGTTATTACCGACAGTCAGGTCTTCGGCAAGGTAGACAAGATCGTTCCGCCTGATGTACCGCTCACTTCGTTTTCCATTCTCATGGCGCGCTACAAGGGCTTGCTCGATGATGCCGTAAAAGGTGTTGCTGCGATAAACGGTCTGAAGGACGGAGACAAGGTGCTCATCGCTGAGGGCTGTACACACCACAGACAATGCGGCGACATCGGCACCGTAAAGATACCGAAGTGGCTCCGTGAATTCACCGGGAAAGAGCTGACCTTTGAGACTGCGAGCGGTACGGGATATCCGGACGATCTGACACCTTACGCTTTGGTCGTACACTGCGGAGGATGCATGCTGAACGAAAGGGAAGTAAGGCATCGTGCGGCAAAAACAACTGCTCAGGGAGTGCCTATCACCAACTACGGAACCATGATCGCATACGTTCACGGCATACTGAAACGCAGTCTGAGCATATTCCCGGAATTGGCTGATACCCTTTAAAATCAAGCATTACGAAACTCTTTTGGCGGGCATAGTTTCATTGATAAAATGCCCGCTTTACTGTATATTGAATTATGGGAAAAGGACTTCAGATTTATTGTGCGCTTAAATAGCGCATCAAAAATTTTGGAAAGGGATGAAGAATGAGAAAATATAAATGCAAGTATGACATAGAATTCCAGGATCTCAAGGAGATCATGGATTTTGTGGCGAATAAGTACGGTAAGAACACAGCGTTTATCTATAAGACACCTGACAGAAAAAACAAAGTCGAGATCACATACCGCAAGTTCAGGGATGATATGGATTCCATCGGAGCATATCTGATCAGCAAGGGGCTCAAAGGCAAGAGGATAGTGGTCATCGGACCTAATTCCTACACCTGGCTGGCTGCATATTATGGCATAGTCATCAATGTAGGAGTGGTCGTGCCTCTCGATAAGGGTCTGCCTGAAGAGGAGATCATAAACTCTCTGATCAAGTGCAAGGCAGATGCCATCGTTTATGACGAGAGCCTCAAGATGGACTTTGAAAAGATCTGCAAGATGGATGGTATCACGGTCAAGACTCTGATTCCTATGTCGGAGATCTCGCAGGAAGCGCTTGCTGAGCATGCGAAACTCGTAAAACAGTACAAGCCTGAGTTCAAGGTCATCGACAAGCATGCAGTAGATATCATACTGTTCACCTCGGGCACATCGGCAGATGCCAAGGCTGCGCAGCTGACACAGCGCAACATAGCGTCCACCATTGCCGCGATGAGAAAAGTCGAGCCTATTTATGAAGACGATGTAGAGATGATACTGCTTCCGCTTCACCACGCATTCGGAAACCAGGGCGTGCTCATGTTCATCAGCAACGGAGCTACAAACGTGTTCTGCAGCGGCCTCAAATACATCCAGAAGGAGCTCAAGGAATACGGAGTCACTGCATTCTTCTGCGTACCGCTCATCATTGAGTCAATGATCAACAAGGTGCTGAAAACAGCTGAGAAGGAAGGCAAGCTCGAGAAGCTGGAAATGGGACGCAAGATATCCAAGGCTCTGCTGAAGGTAGGCATCGATGTAAGGCGTAAGCTGTTCAAGGATGTCATCGACGGACTCGGCGGCAAGCTGAGATTCCTCATAAGCGGAGCTGCTGCACTCGATCCTAAGATCCTCGAGTATACGACGGATTTCGGCATCCTTACTGTACAGGGATACGGCCTTACTGAGACCGCACCGACTATCGCTTCCGAGAGTTATTTCTACCGCAGACCTGGTTCAGTAGGACACGCGATGCCGGGAGTAGAAGTGAAGATCAACGATCCTGATGAAGACGGTATCGGGGAGCTGTACGCCAGAGGCCCTAACATCATGAAGGGCTACCTCGATGATGAAGAGGCAAACAAGGAAGTATTTGTCGATGGATGGTTCAATACAGGCGACCTCGCAAGGATAGACAAGGATGGTTACATCTTCCTGACAGGCCGCAAGAAGAACGTTATAGTTCTCAAGAACGGCAAGAACATCTATCCTGAGGAGATAGAGGCTCTGATCGATAAGATACCGTATGTGGTCGAAAACGTAGTCATGGGCGAGGAAGAAGGCGATGACTACAGACTCGTAGCGCACGTGGTATATGATCCTGAAGCAGAAGCGCTCGCGGGAAAGAGCATAGAAGAGATCCAGGCGATAGCAGATGCTGACATTGAAAAGATCAATGACGAGATGCCGAAATACAAGCGTGTAAAGCAGACCTATCTCAGAACGGAAGAGTTCGAGAAGACCACCACTCAGAAGATCAAACGCCGCAAAGTAAAATAGTGAGAGCTGTCATGACTAAAAGATTCAAACATTTAGCGATCATGGCCTTTATGATGGTGATGACGGTCGCCATGCTCGCCGGATGCGGGCCGAAGAAACCGGCTCCGGAGGATGCACAGGCATATGTCAAAGCCGTCCTCGATCTGATGTGCACCGGAGACTACGATCATACGGTCGACCTCGCAGACATCGAAGAGGGGAAGGAATCTGAGATCCGTGACGCTCTTGTAGATCAGATGATAACGGAGATCGGAGACAAGGAGAATCTGAGCGATGAGGTAGTAAGCTCATTCAGAGACCTGATGCTGGCTGCACTCGAAAAAACGAAGTATTCGGTCGGAGAAGCAGTGGAAACCGAAGACGGCGGATATGATGTAACTGTCACTATCGAGCCGCTGCAGATATTTAAGGGCATCAATAAGGAGTTGGAAGCTGTGCTCGAAGATAAAGTGGCTGCCGAATCTGATAAGATACTGGCTATGTCGGAGGAGGAGCAGACAAACTACGTGATGGAGATCGTGCTGGAGCTGCTCAGCAAAAAGGTCGCGAAACCTAAGTACGATCCGGCAGAGGAAGTAGTGGTCCATTACGGGATCATCGGGGATAAGACCGGCGTATACGGCTGTACCGAAGCTGAAGGAGAGAAACTGGGCTCAAAACTCTTCTCGACTTCAGGCCTGTAAAACGCATAGAAAGAAACGATAAGAAGAGCGGGCGGAATAGTTTTTATCTATTTTGCCCGCTCTTTTAGTGATAGTAAAATTTATCTGTAAGTTGTGCCTGCAGCTATGCTACAGGTGCAGTTTTTAGGCGTTTTGCTATTTATTATAAGGGAGAATTTATTATGGCAGACAATCAGAAAATGTGGGCAGATCTCGGTATGAACCTCGAGCTTCATGACATGCTTTGCGAAGTGCTTCCGGGAGCTATCGGCGATGTATTCATGTCACAGGAGAACAGACCTGCAGCTATGGACTATTTCGACATGGTCCTCGCAGACGTTCACGGCCTCAGACCTTCCGAACTCGTAGAGTTCAGAAAGAACGGCGGCAAGGTATTCGGCACATTCTGCGCTTATGTACCTGACGAAGTCATTTTCGCAGCAGGCGGAATCGCTACCGGTCTCTGCGCAGGTTCGCAGTTCTGGGTACCTGGCGGTGAGAGATATCTTCCTGCCAACACATGCCCGCTGATCAAGGCTATGCTCGGCGCAAGATTCGACAGAACATGCCCGTTCTACAGACTGGCTGACATCTACATCGGTGAGAACACATGCGACGGCAAGAAGAAAGCTTACGAGATCCTCGGCACAGACGTACCTATGCACATCATGGACCTTCCTCAGATGAAGAGAGAAAAGGATTTCCTCAAGTGGGCAGACGAGATCAAGGACCTCATCAAGGTTGTTGAAGAAACAACAGGAAACAAGGTAACTGCAGAGGCACTTGCTGAAAACATCAAGAAGATCAACGCAAAGAGAGCTGCACTCCAGAGACTGTACAGCCTCAGATGGAAAGAGAACGTTCCTATCAGCGGAACCGACGTACTGCTCATCTCGCAGATCGCTTACTACGACGATCCTGAAAGATTCGCAGCAATGGTCAACAAGCTGTGCGATGAGCTCGAGCAGAGAGTAGCAGACGGAGTAAACCTGGCTGCAGGAAAGAAGAGAATTCTCATCTCCGGAACACCTATGGCTATTCCTAACTGGAAGCTCCACAACCTCGTTGAGACAAGCGGCGGAATCGTAGTCTGTGAAGAGACATGCACAGGTACAAGATACTTTGAGAACTTTGTTGATGAGAGCGGCGCAACTCTGGACGAGATGGTACAGAACATCGCCAACAGATATATGGGCATCAACTGCGCATGCTTCACACCAAACACAGCAAGATTCGACGATGTAGTCAGACTCGCTAAGGAAAGCAAGGCTGACGGAGTCATCGATGTAAGCCTGATGTTCTGCCAGACATACGATATCGAGGGAAGAGCTCTCGAGGACAGATGCAAGGCAGAAGGAATCCCGTTCCTCGGCATCGAGACAGACTACACTGACAACGATGCACAGCAGCTCAAGACAAGAATCGGCGCATTCATCGAGATGCTCGGTTAAACAATCTTTTGCTGAAGGACAGGAAATGATAAAATATAGGGCGGACGTTCTCCGCCCTATACTTTTTAGAGGAGATAAATTGATGGCAGAATATCTGCACTATTACATACTGTTTCAGAATCATACGGATGCGACCGCCATGTACAGGTCGCTAAAAGGTAAAAAAATGTACGCTCAGATAAGTCCGACTCCTAGAGAACTTTCGGTCTGCTGCGGTGTATCCCTTCTTGTACACGGAGAAGATGTGGACACAATAAAAGAGATAGCAGAGGCTGAAAACCTGGCATACATTTCCATAAGCGGACTAAACAATACTTTCGACAATACGAGGCATAAATATGGCTAAAAAATATATAGGTATAGATATCGGTTCAACTGCATCCAAAGTCTGCGTGCTTGAAGAGGGCAATGACCCTGTTTATGAAGTGCTTCCGACCGGGTGGAACAGCAAGATCACTGCAGGCATCATCAAAGACGATCTTGTCAAAAGATACGGAGATATAGATGATGCTGACATAATCGCGACAGGATACGGTCGCATCAGCGTCGAGTATGCCGACAGTGTGGTGACCGAGATCACATGTCACGGCAGAGGCGGCTATGAGATGATCGGACGCGACTGCACGATCATCGATATCGGCGGACAGGATACAAAATACATCAACGTTAAGAACGGCAGGCCGATCGACTTCCTGATGAATGACAAATGCGCTGCAGGCACAGGCAAGTTTATCGAGGTAATGGCAAACAGGCTCGGTCTAACCATAGAAGAACTCTTTGAGCTCGCTGAGATAGGAAAGCCGATTTCCATAAGTTCGCTCTGCACTGTTTTTGCCGAATCAGAAGTGATAAACTATATGGGGGAAGGCAGGAGCCGTGAAGATCTGGCCGCAGGAGTCATAGACTCGGTTGCTCTCAAGGTTGCGACGCTCGTACAGAGAAAGGAACTTCAGGATACCATAATCATTACCGGAGGTTTCAGCAACAATGAATTCTTTGCATCGCTCCTCAGTAAAAAACTGGGAAAAAAGGCGCTTGCCATGCCTGACGGAAGATATGCGGGAGCTTACGGTGCGGCATTGCTCGCGTGTGAGCGCAGCAAAAAAGCCTGAGGTATAGAAACGTGAGAATAAAGAAAAAGAATAGCGACCTTATAAAAATCATCATAGCGCTCATCATCCTGGTGTTAGTGGCCGGGTATTTCATATTGTCCAAATCAGCTGAAAGGATCCACCGCGAGGAGGCGAAACGCGCCGAAGAGGCAGCTGCCGAAGAGGCGGCACAGCAGCAGGCTGAAGAAGAGGCAAAAGAACAGGAACGTCTTGCTAAGATAGCCGAAGAAAAGAATAAATGGTACCTGATACTTGTAAACAATCAGAATGCGATGCCTGATGACTTTGATATTGAGACTGCTGAAGTCGAAGACGGATATTATATAGATTCGAGAGTACTTGAGGCACTTCAGGAGATGCTTGCTGACTGCAGAGATGCAGGTTACTCTCCGCGCCTGATATCCACATTCAGGACCCGTGAGACCCAGCAATATCTGTACGACCATACCGCGAATAAGGCGGACACTGCCGTGCCGGGTCACAGCGAACATGAATGCGGTCTGGCAGCGGATATAATCGATGCCGGTTCACTTGGCTGGGCAGATCCGCTCATAGATGATCAGGAGGACATGCCGGCCCAGAAATGGCTCATGGAGCACTGTCAGGATTACGGTTTCATATTGAGGTATCCAAAAGATAAGGAAGATATCACGGAGATCATTTATGAACCATGGCATTACAGGTATGTCGGCAAAGAGCATGCTGAAACCATTATGAGCAACGGTCTCTGCCTTGAGGAATATATAGAAAACTTTGAGGACTACTATCAGGCACAGTAGGTCCGGTTACATAAGGAAATAAAAAGTGTTCAGCTGAGACTGAACACTTTTTTAAATGTCTGTTATCAGATGATCATTTTTTTCTGATAAGTATGAACGGTGTGCACTGGTCATCCTGACCTGCAGGGTTGTCTCTGATGATCTCACAGAGCTGCTCGTCGCTGAGCGTTACATCGTCGCTTCTTCCGAGTATGTCACGGGTGAAGTCATTCGCATCTATGATTATGCATGATATCCCGGTTTTTTCCCTGATCTCGTTGCATACCCCGTTTGGATTCTTCGGGAGAGGAATTCCGAACTCACCGTAGATAGGGAAGACGTCCGGATAGAAGCCGTCGAGTCCGCGAACTTCCTCTCCGACCATGTCGTAGAATATGCCTTTCTTGCCCACGAGCTTTCCGAATCCCGCGCATACGGCAGCGAGGAACACCTTTGCTCCGCCATTCAGGTCAATGGCGTACTGCATCTTGTATACGTCTCCTACACCTATGCCGGCCGAGTTGTGCTGGGTAGCGAAGCGGCTGAGGAACTTTGCAAGTTTAGTCACTTTAACGTCCTTTTTAGGTATAACGTTTTTCTGGCAGAGAGAAACGATCTTCTCTGCGACTGCAAGCAGATCGCCTTCCTCCCAGAGAGGTTTTACATATCGCTCTACGAGTTCATTGTAGTCTTCGCCTATCTGAATGAAGTGAGTCTGAATGGCGCATCTGTCATAATTTCCGGTAGAAGTTTCAATTGATATTTCTTTATTTGTATTAGCAGTGAATTCCATTGTTTTCATCCTTTTTTATTTATGATATGCAAAACACTAAGACGAGCGTTGCGCAGAAGACGCAAGGAATGCCGGAGAGAGACCGCAGGTGAGCGGCCGGAACGAGACTCGCAAGCGAAGCGTCAGAGCCGTTCCCCGCGAAGCAAGGCCGAACGAGATGGCATTCCCGTCGACGGAGCAGGCGAGACGAAGTGTTTTGTATATCGTCATAATTAAAAACTGTTAAATAATTGTAGCATGCTTTAATGCAAAAAAAGATATGCAATTGTAATTCTATCATATTATTAAGTTTGAAGGACATGCTGGCAACTTGCCGCGATGTATTGTAGAATTACATGTAAATCTGAAGACTCAAAGGAGGTTACGACGTGCTGAGTCCAAGTTATCTGATAAGAGTTCTCAAGGGAATGAGCTTTGATAAATATAAGGAAGTCCTGGACAGGACTGCAAAATTCTCGGGAATGAGCAAGGCTGCCATTACCGCAGATATGGCAAAATGCGCCGTAAAGTTCGGTGCAGGTTATTTTGATTATGTTACATTCGGTTTTTGGGATCTGACTGACGAGCAGCGTGACACCTTCCTGACAAGGCTGCGCAACAAGAAGCTCATAAGTCATTTTAACGATGACACATATGAGCATCTTTTTGATAACAAAGAGGATTTCAATAATCTGTTTAAAGACTATATCAAGCGTGACTTCATCAACTTCAAGACATCTTCAAAGGGAGAGGTCAGGGAGTTTGTAGAGAAGCATAAGATAATCTTCTGCAAGCCTGTAGACGGCTCCTGCGGTCACGGCTGCATGAAGAAGAACATCGATGACTACGAGAACTTCGATGAGATGTACAGAGAACTCCTGCAGGAGGATTCCTGGCTGCTCGAAGAAGTGCTGAAGCAGCATCCTGACAATGAGAAAGTTTATCCATATGCCATGAACTGCCTGAGGATCATCACGGTAGTCGACAAGCAGAGAGTCCCGCATGTCATCTTCGCCACTCAGAAATTCGGACTGAACGGCAGGGTTGTAGACAATTACGGATTCGGCACACGCGTCGATCTGGAGACCGGTAAGATCTGCTCGCCAGGAGTCAGCGGTGACGGATCGATGGCTATCATCTATGACGAGCATCCTATGACACATTACAAGCTGATGGGACATCAGGTGCCTATGTTCAAGGAGGCATGCGAGCTTGCAAAGAAAGCTGCGCTGGTAGTTCCTCAGGTCAGATATGTAGGCTGGGATATAGGAATCACGCCTGACGGACCTGCAATTGTAGAGGGCAACAACTACTGTGCACATGACTTCTGGCAGCTGCCTGCACAGACTCCTGAGAAAACAGGAATACTGCCGGTATTCGAAGCGATCGAGCCGGATCTGCATGTAAGGTAAATAAAAAGACAAAGAAAAAAGCTGTGCCTGCTGGCACAGCTTATTCTTTTATAACACCATATCCGTAGATGATAGGATCATCGAGGGCGTATCGTTTTTGTCTGCAAAGGTCGCTGGAATTACCTTCGACCGTAAATACTTTGTCATCAACAACTCCTGTAACGATGCCTACGTGGTCGCGGCCTCCGTCCTGATCCCAGTCAAAGAATATAAGGTCTCCCGGTTCCGGTGTATCTCCCACCAGACGCCACTGATCACGGAGTACGAACCAGTCGGCTCCATCGCTGACCATGGCAAATTTCGGTGCGACACCCGAGGCCAGATAACCGCACTGATCCTCGCACCATGAAATGAAAAGGCCGCACCATTCCTCGCGTTTCTTGAATCCATACCACGACCAGAAAGGCTCACCGCCTTTGTTGCCGATCTGCTCCATTGCAACCTTAACAATAGGTTTGTCGCCAACGACATTGACGATGCGTTTCATCTCGGATGCATAGGTCCTGTTTCCTATAGCCCTGCCGGCGAGCAGTCCGCCGCCGACGGCGATGACCGCTGCAACTGTGATCGCAATGAGGCGTCTCTTAAGCAGCTTCTGTTTTCTTTTTTTGCGCAATACGCGTCTTATTTCTTCATCTGTCATATTAACAGTATACATCATTAGACAAGCGCGGACAAATGCTATATTATAGATATACAGGACAGGAGAAAAAAATGAAGAAGAAAAAATCAAACAGAATACTGTTAATAGCATTCCTTCTGATGGTGGCCGTCTTTGCGCTGGTCACTGTCATGGTGGCCAGATCCACATATGAAAAGAAAGTTGCGGAGGAAAAGATAACCGAGCCGGACTTTTATTCCATGACTGAATTCAGTAAAGAAAACTCCGAAGATGTCATGAAAGCTCTGAAATCCGGAAGTGCTGAGAAGCTCGGAGCGCTGATGATAGATTCTAAGGGAGCAGAAAACGTGATCGGTTTCGCCGACTGGGCCAAGGCTGATTTTGATAATGCGGTATCTTTCGGAGCAGGAAGCTTTTCGACTGCTCCTGACAAAAAAGGCAGGATGGATATAAGTGAAAGATTCGTAGTATCGATCGGAGAGCAGAAATATGTCCTGTATATAGAGACGCTTACTTCAAGACATGGCATGAACAACGAAGGGGTAAAAGTGGTCGCTGCCACTACATATGAGCATTTCGACCAGCTGTATTATGCGTGGAACGGTAACGCTGATGAAAGCAGTGCGGTCGCGGGGGAATCGTTTGTGAAGCAATAGATAATCTCATTATTAAAGTTTGCATAGGTAGATTGACACTTGCCTAACCGTAATGTTTAATTGAAATGGCAGAATATGCGTTCTGTCTGAAAAACAGTAAATTCAAGCAAGGAGGCAGCAGCAGGTATGAAATCTACAACGGCTGTAAGAACAAAACGGACATTGATGGCTTTGCTTTTGATGTTCGTTCTTTCTTTTACTACAGCATTTGCTGCAACAGACACACAGGAAGAAAGCCCTGGCGGCACAGTTCAGACAGAGGTCTCTGCTGATACGGGTGACGGCAACGGACAGGCTGCGGAAGTACAGCAGGAGGAGCCTGCTGCGGCAGCACCTGCTCCGGCGCCTGTGGCGAAAGCGCAGATAATAAAGAAGGGCAGATATTATTACTATAAAAGTGCCAGTGGAAAGATTCGCAAGAAAGCCGGTTTTGTGACATGTAACGGAAACCGGTACTATGTCAGAAGGGGCGGTAAAATAAGGACCAGCAAGACCTTCAAGGTAAAAAGGAAGTCTTACCGTGCAAATAAATACGGCGTGATAATGACCGGAGTATATAAATGGAAAGGGCATTATTACTATTCCAATCCGTCCGGAGTATTGCGCAAAAAAGCCGGTTTTGTGACATGTAACGGAAATCGGTACTATGTGAGAAAAGGCGGTAAGATCATCGTAAACGACGGTTTCTCCGTAAATAATATGCCTTATGCTGCTGATGCGACAGGCTGTGTTACGATGCTCGGGATACCTGACGGAGATGGCAGCCCTGTAGTGGATGTGGCTAAAGCTCAGGTCGGAATAATGACAGGAGTGACATACTGGGTATGGTATTACAAGACCAGGTTCAGAGATACCGACAGGACTCCGTGGTGTGGAGCTTTCGTAGCGTGGTGCTACAATGAGGCAGGTCTTTATGACCGGATCACTGTCGCAAAAAAATTCGGGCCTCTCGGATACGTGCCAAGCTACTCAAGATATGCCGATAAATATGATAAATGGATCGTAAAAAGTAATGCAAAGGGCGGAGACATTATCATCTTCGGCAGAAACATGCATGTCGGTCTGGTAGAAGGCATCGTTGGAGACTATATCATTACGATCGAGGGCAATGCAGGTCCGACTGCTGTTATAGGATGCAAAAAGCCGGGTGCAGTCGTGCGCAACGTATATAAGATAAGTAACAGCAAGATAAAAGGAATCATCCGTCCGGAATAAGGACTTCCGGATATATGATTATCCCTGCAAGCCGGGGATGATTAGTGGTAAAATTATAAGACTAAACCACAGGTACAAGCCGGAGGAAGCAGCATGTTCAGAAAATTCAGAGAAAGCCCATATTCAAAAGCGGCATTCCTGATTTTGGTGTGCGGCGGTCTGCTGATCATATTCAACAACTGGATCACAAAAAACCGCATATCGATCGGCTTTGAAAACATAAACAGCACGCTTGCGCCTATCTACATAGGCGGTATTCTTGCGTTCATCCTCTGCCCTGTGTACAACGCCTGCGTGAAGTGGTGCTACCAGCACATTCTGGCCGGCGCCAGGAAAAAGGGATTCTCCATCGGAGCAATGCTGGTGCAGGAGGACGGAGATCTCGAGGTAGATAAAAAAGAGAAAAGAACCATACTGGGTGCAGCAAGAGCTGTTGCTACTCTGGTCTGTACAGTAGTTGTTGTAGGGCTGGCAGGCCTGTTCATTTACTTCGTAGTGCCGCAGGTGGTTGCGAGTGCAGTCAACCTTGTCAATACCATGCCGCAGAGGCTGGCTTCATTCTCGATATGGTGTCATACTCACCTGAGTCACTTCCCGTTCGTCGCGGTCTGGGTAGACAACCTTGCTAATGCAGAAAACAGCGAAATAATGGAGTGGATACAGGAGCATATCCTGAGCGGTAATGCTGCGAGCATAGCTTCCATGGTATCCAACGGTGTCATAATGGCAGTCAAGTATGTCGCGAATGCCTTTATCGGCCTGCTGATAATGGCGTATCTGCTTAACTATAAGGAAAGACTGTTTGCTATTACCCGTAAAATTGTCAATGCAACATGCAGCCAGAAACGCAAAGCGACCCTGTACGAATTCGCCAGCATTGTAAATGAGACTTTTATCGGATTCATTGTCGGCCGCATAATAGATTCATTCATAATCGGAGTTCTTACATTCATCATTCTCAAGATCTGTGCAATACCGTTTGCACTTATGCTGAGCGTAATAGTAGGTGTGACAAACGTAATACCGTTCTTCGGACCGTTCATCGGCGCCATCCCGTCGGTGTTCATCCTGCTGCTCGAAAACCCGATAGACGCACTCTATTTTGTGATCATCATCATCGTGATACAGCAGCTCGACGGCAATGTCATCGGTCCGAAGATCGTTGGCAACGCAATAGGGATCGGAAGCTTCTGGGTACTGATATCGGTACTGATCGGCGGCGGGCTGTTTGGGTTCCCGGGTATGGCTCTCGGTGTGCCGGTATTTGCGGTATTCTACAGATATGCAGATAAGCTGATGACAAACAGCCTGAAGCGCAGGGAAAAGAATACGCATACCTCGTATTATTACAGCCTTGAGCCGTATGGACTTGAGGATGACGAGGTTGAACTCGAGCCTGAAAAGAAAAACCAGCAGTCATGGTTCTCACGGCTCAGGAAGGAAAAAAAGGATCTTTCACACAACAAATTTGCCTTTGATCAGAACGACAGGGAGAGCGGTCTTGACAGGGATCCGAACAAGCTTGCAGAAGTCAAAGGCAAGGAAAAAGATTTACTGGAATAAAGAGGAAAAATGCAGGAGATAATCTCTACTACAATAGAAAGAATATGCGGTAATGTGCCTGGAGATCGTGTGCTCAGAGATGAGCCGATGAGCAGGCACACTTCATTTCGAATAGGCGGACCGGCCGCAGCACTTGTTGTTGTCAATAATGAAGAGGAACTTGCCGCGGTGCTTTCAGCTGTTACTGAGACAGCTGCGGAGCATATGATAATCGGAAACGGCTCGAACCTTCTCGTTTCGGATGAAGGGTATCCGGGCATCATGATAAAACTCGGAGGCGATTTCGAATCAATTGTCCGTGATGAGAACGACCCTTGCAGAGTAAGGGTCGGAGCAGCTATGCTCATGTCGAGGACTTCAGCATTCCTGACCGAGAACGGGCTGAGCGGGTTTGAGTTCGCGAGCGGGATCCCGGGAAGCATAGGCGGTGCCGTGTTCATGAATGCCGGAGCGTACGGAGGAGAGATCAAAGACGTTGTCAGATCTGTCGGCGTGATGGATCCCGACGGAACCAATCTTCGCACGGTGAGCAATGTAGACATGCAGTTCTCATACAGGCACAGCATGGCGGAGGATGCGGGGATACTCATCCTTTCAGCAGAGATGGAGCTCAATGAGGATGATCCGGAAAAGATAGCGGAGAGAGTTGCGGAGCTGCAGTTCAAAAGAAACTCCAAGCAGCCGGTCAACTACCCGAGCGCAGGCAGCACCTTCAAGAGACCTGTAGGAGGTTACGCTGCAGCCCTCATAGAACAGTCAGGCCTCAAGGGATATACCGTGGGAGGTGCTCAGGTATCTGAGAAACACTCGGGATTTGTGATCAATATAGGCGGTGCCAGCTGTGAAGATGTGCTGGCAGTAATGAGACACGTTAGAGAGACAGTATATTCAGATTCGGGTATATTGCTCGAGCCTGAAGTGAGGCTGATCAACTGCAGCCTGTAGAGCCATGAAAATGAGTATTGAGGATATAAAAAAGAAATACAGACTGAAATTCGATCATCACACTCATACGATATACTCGAAGGTGGGACCGTATTTCCATGGAAAAGGCCGTATCATAGACAATGCCCGTGCAGCAGCGAAAAGAGGCCTTGATTCGCTTGCTATAACAGACCACGGACCGTCGGATTTCTACGGCATCGATCTCAGAAAGCTCCCGCAGATGAGAAGGGACATTGCGCTGGCACTGGCTTCTTTTCCTAAGCTGAAGATCTATCTCGGAGTTGAAGCAGACATTGTCGATACTGAGAATGGCCTGGACGTTTCACCTGAGGATTTTGGCAAGTTCGATTTCGTAAATGCTGGTTATCACTATGTACCGAAGTGTCATATGATACACAACTTTCTGGCGTTCAGGTTTCCGTGGCCTAAGAAGCTGCAGGAGAAACTCAGGCGACAGAATACTGCACGCATTGTAAAGGCGCTTAAGAGCAATGATATAAAGACGCTTACGCACCCGGGCGATAAGGCGTTCATTGATGAACATGCAGTGGCTAAAGCGTGTGAGGAGACCGGAACGCTGGTAGAGATCAACGCCAGGCATAAACACCCGGATGTTAGCGACCTGCAGATCTATAAGCAGTATGATGTGAAATTCGTCATCAACAGCGATGCTCACAGACCAAGATATGTAGGGCGCTTTGCAGAGAGTCTTGCACTCGCCATGGAGGCAGGCATCGATCCGGAGAGGATAGTGAACATACAGAAGAGGTAAGGATACGATATGGAAGTTGTTATCATAACGGGAATGTCAGGCGCGGGGCGCAGCAGAGCAGCAGACTGGTTCGAGGATCAGGGGTATTACTGTGTCGACAACATGCCGCCGGCTCTCATTAACAATTTTCTTGAGATGGCTTCCTCGGCTGAAAATAATATTGAGAAAGCTGTATTTGTAGCTGACCTCAGGAGCGGTAACTTCTTCGGAGAACTCATCGATGTGATAGATGAGCTGAGAAGCAGAGGCGACATAGAACTGACTGTTCTCTACATGGAAGCTGCCGTATCAGAGATCGTAAGAAGATATAACGAGGTAAGGCGCAATCATCCTTTGACAGGGGGACAGGCAAGCGCCAGCGTCATTGAAGACGAGCATGAGAAACTCAGGGAGATACGCAAAAAGGCTGATCTGGTTCTGGATACGAGCAATCTGAAGCTGCCTGAAATGGTTGCTGAACTTGACCACATGTTTTTCGGAGGATCAGCATCATCGACTTTTGCAGTGAACATCAGCTCTTTCGGGTTCAAATACGGCATACCGACAGAAGCTGATGTAATGTTTGACGTGAGATTCCTCCCGAATCCTTTTTATGTTCCGAGTTTAAAAAAGCTTACCGGCAATAATAAAAAGGTCAAGGACTATATTTTCAAAAGCGAACTGGCAGGTGAGTTCGTGGACTCGGTGCACTCGCTGCTTATCTCGATGGTTCGGGGCTATATAAACGAAGGAAAATATCATCTGAATATTGCATTCGGCTGCACAGGCGGACATCACAGGTCGGTGGCGATCGCTAACGCCGTAGCCGAAGAATTCAAAAAGGACGGTATGAGGGTAAGGATCTTTCACAGAGATATGGACCTTCAGAACAAAAAAAGATAGAAGACAGGGGACAGAGTGTCATTTTCTTCAGATGTAAAGAGTGAACTGGCGAGGATAGAACCCGCCAAAAAATGCTGCATGCTGGCTGAGATCGCGGGATTCCTGAGAGCATCGGGATCGATAAGGATCACAGGCGGCAGTTTTGCTATTGTGGCATCTACCGAAAGCGCTGCTGTAGCGAGACACTTTAAAGTCCTGATTGAGACATACTTCCGCAACAAGGCAGACCTGGCGATCGGCGGCTCTCACAGACCGGGAAGTCAGGGGAAAAAGGGTAAGAACACGTATTATATTAATATCAGCCCCGACGAAAAGTCTATGCAGATACTCCGTGAAACAGGCATGCTGCTGATACGAGAAGGTGACGACTATTTCAGCGACGGCATATATCCACCGATAGTCAAATCAAAATGCTGCAAGAGATCGTATATGAGGGGGATGTTCCTCAGCTGCGGCACCATGTCGGATCCGCGAAAGAGCTATCACCTCGAATTCGTCCTTGATAAAGAACAGAGTGCAGCGGATCTGAAAAAACTGGTTGGATCGTTCGACGATCTTTCGGCATCGCTGACAAAACGCGGCGACAATTACGTTGTGTATATGAAGAAAGCAGCGTATATCAGCGATATGCTTGGCATCATGGGAGCCGGAAGCGCGGTGCTGGAGTTTGAGAGCATACGCGTCAATAAGAGCATGCACGGCGAGATAATGCGCATTATCAACTGTGACAATGCCAATGTTGACAGAACTCTGCTGGCGGCTGAGGAGCAGAAGGAATGGCTGGTGAAGATAGCTGCCGCAGAAAATGGCAGGATGCCCGAACCGGACGAATTGACGAATCCGCTGTCGGACTTCTGGAGCAAAGGGCTCAGACATCTGCCGCCGCAGCTTAAAGAGGCGGCATACCTCAGGCTGTATAAGCCGGAGGCGAGCCTCACCGAAATCGGTGAGTCGCTGACGCCGCCGGTCGGGAAGGCGGCGATCAGCAAGCGTTTTGCGAAGCTGCGCGCGTTCGCCGAAAACGTCAGCGGGGAAGGCTCTCACTGAATATATAGTGGTGATAAAATATGGAAAAGAATCAGATTATCAAACTCAGGATAGAAGACATGCTTGATGACGGCAGGGCTTTCGGAAGATACGAAGGCTGTGCCGTTTTTGTGAGCGGCGGTGCGGTGCCCGGCGACGAAGTAAATGTCAAAGTAACCAAAGCTAAGAAATCGTCAGCAGAAGGAGTGATGACAGAGATTATCTCAGCATCATCTGACAGGATCGATGCGGAATGTCCTTATGCAGGAAGCTGCGGCGGCTGCACCATGCAGGAGCTTTCTTACGAGGCCCAGAAGAGGCTTAAGGAGGAGCAGGTAAGGTCAAAGCTGAAAAGGCTCGGTGGCATTGAGGATCCGAAGGTCAATGAGATCATCGGTGCTGACACACTTAAATACTATAGAAACAAGGCTGTGTTTGCTGTCGGTCCTCACGGTGAAGTCGGTTTTCTCAAGGGGAAGACTCACTTCGTGATGGATATAGATGACTGCATGCTTCAGTCTGACGCGGCTATGGTTTGTGCAGATGCGCTGCGTGTGTTCCTCAGGCAAACCGGAATAAAGGGAATAACACAGCTGACTGTCAGGACAGCATTCGGAACGGGTGAAGTCATGGCAGTATTGGAAGCAGACAGCAAAGAGATACGTCAGGTAGAGAAACTGGTTGAGATGCTTGATGACGCGGTATACAGCCTGAGCTGCGATGAAGAGGGAAATCCTGAGGCAGATACTCAGTCATATAGCCTGGAGTCGGTAGCATTGATACATAAAGGTAAGTGTCACATCATCGCAGGTAAACCGACCATCAATGAAGAGGTGATCACTGAAGACGGACGCAGTCTGATCTTCGAGATAAGCCCGCAGTCATTCTATCAGGTAAATCCTGAGCAGATGGAGAGACTTTACGACAAAGCGGCTGAGTACGCAGATCTGAAGGGAGGGGAGACCGTTCTCGACCTTTATTGCGGAGCAGGCACTATAGGCCTGTGGCTTCTTGAAAACCTCAGAAAAAAGGACCCTGAAGCTTTCGGAAAGACCAGGGTGATCGGCATCGAATCAGTAAAGCCGGCGGTAATTGATGCAAACAGGAATTCAGTCATCAACAGCGTTATCAATACAAGATACATATGTGGAAAGGCGGAGGAAGAGCTCCCGGGCATGATGGGGCTGGCAAAGCTGTATAAGTGGAATGAGGTCAACGAGAGAGTAGAGCGTGAGCCGGAGATAAAGCTTGAGCATGCAGATGTGGCGGTGCTTGACCCGCCGCGTGCCGGCTGCGCCGAGCCGCTGCTCGCCGCAGTGGTGCAGGCTGCACCTGATCGCATCGTATATGTGTCATGCGATCCCGGCACGCTTGCACGTGATATAAAATACCTTACCGCAAACGGATATGAATATATAGAGGCGACCCCGGTCGATCAGTTCCCGTGGACATCACACATCGAGGTTGTTGTCTTGCTTTCCAAGGGCAAGATA
>JAFRJV010000104.1 GCA_017432075.1 Mogibacterium sp.
AGTTCGTGGGTTTTTCAAAACAGCGATCCCGCAATCTGTTGAAAACACTGGGCTACAGAAAAACGATGTTGGACACCTGCTCCACTGAAAAGGGGCTTGATGCCCCTTTTCACGTGGAGCAAATAAAGAATCGACCCTCGACGTAAGCTTAATTAATATGAGAGGGTTCGAATCGGGGTGGAGGATAGGACGCCACCCCGAAAACCGCAGTCAAGGACGCCGCAGGCGCCGCGCAGCGGGCATGCTCCTTGACGGCGGGATATTCCCTTCACTCGCTCCATAAAAAATGAGCTGGCTTTGCCAGCTCGATTTTTATGGAATGTGATCAGAGGAATTGAACCCTCGACGCCACGAAGGAGGGTTTGGATCCGGGCGAATAAAAGTGAATTATAGTGGAAAGATGATCCCAGGCAAATGAATAGTTAGAAAACAAGAAAGCAACAAGGGGTTGCGTGCTTTGACAAACTTTCCATAGTAAAATGAATTACAGGGAGGGCGTATTGATATGACTACAAAAGATATAATATATGATCTCAGATCAAAGAGCGGTTTGTCACAGGATGATCTGGCAGAAAAGGTCTTTGTTACAAGACAGGCGGTATCACGCTGGGAAAACGGCGAAACAGTTCCTAACACAGAGACACTGAAGCTTCTGTCAAAATGTTTCAATGTTTCCATCAATACATTGCTGGGCTCGCCTCGCCAGCTGATATGCCAATGCTGCGGCATGCCCCTTGAAGATTCGATCATCGGCAGGGACAAAGACGGAATGCTCAATGAGGACTACTGCAAATGGTGCTATGCTGACGGAACATACACTTACAACGACATGGACGATCTTATCGATGTCTGCGTCGGTCACATGGCAGAAAACGGTTTCACCGAAGAGCAGGCCCGTTCATACATGAAAGAGATGCTTCCTTCACTGGATTACTGGAAAAGACATGACGAACTCAGCGATGGCGGAAAGTTTGATGAATTCAAGAAGCAGCTTATCAAGGAAATAAACGATCTTCAGATTGAGGGAATGCCTGAAGTAGACGGCCTGAATGCACTCGTCGGGAGGTATGTCAATCTTGAGTATCCGCTCCCAAGCGGACTTAATGTAAAATTTCTGGATGACAGCACTACATATCTTGGGAACCAGCTTGAACCGAAAACTGATATCGGGAGATGCTTTGGCATACTTGCAAACATTGATTTCATTCTGGTGTGCACCTATGGAGAAGGCGGGGCTGATCCGGAGCTCCTTCTCTATAAAAAGAGACGCGGATAATTAGCTTATGTGCTGGAGGAAATAAGAACAGAGTCTCTGGAACCGTTGAAAATACAGAAGCCTACAAAAGCGATTCTGTACATCTGCTCCACTGAACGAAAGATCCCTGCCGGGCTGTTGCCTGCGGCAGGGATCTTCCATTACGCGTGACTGTGGTGATGGCTTATTTTATGCGGCCTTGAGAGGGCTGTTTACTCTTCTCCGTGTGATGGTTACATCATCAATAAGGGCCTCGAGCGGTTTTGATTCGGTCATGAGACCGAGGATCTGTGTGGACTCCATATCCGCAAAGCATGTGGTCACTGTCCACTCGGTCTCCAGCTCAAACTCAAGCATATCGCTGTCTTTGCTGATGATTCTAACCTTATAGTTTTCATTGTCCCTGATTCCTGCCTCAGCGGCTGCCTTTGTGATGATTGTATAGATCGTTGTAAAGCTGTTAGTCATTTCTTTTTCCTCCTTTATATTTGAGAGATTGTTTATCCTCTAAGCTCCAGCCCGTGTTGCCGGTGCTCTGTTTTCATCTGATGGTTGTAGTATAAGACCTAAAATTAAGAGAATTATTAGAAACTGATCATTTTGAAAAAATAATTGAGCGATTTCATAAACAACATCCGGCTAATTGAATTCTTAGAATTATAAGGTAGAATTATTTCTGTAACCGAAGGCAGGCGTGATGCCGCCTTGCCGGTGAGTCCTGTGTAATACGGAGAGAGGACCATATAACATGAGGATCCTTGTAGTAGAAGACGAAAAAAATATGAACCGCCTCATCAGCGAGGCTATGAAAGATGAAAAGTACAGCGTTGACAGCTGCTTTGACGGGCGGGATGCTCTGGATTACGCTCTGGCAGTGGATTACGATGTGATAATCCTTGATGTGAACCTGCCTAAGATGGACGGCTTTGCCGTGGTTGAGAAGTTAAGGACCGAGGGGTGCATTTCGCCGGTGCTCTTTCTTACCGCAAGAGACAGCATAGCTGACAAGGTTGCCGGCCTTGGTGCCGGAGGCGATTACTATCTTACCAAGCCGTTCAGCTTTGATGAGCTCCGCGCCGTGGTCAAGGTAATGGCACGCAAGTATACCGGGAACAAGACCGACGAGTATTCCATAGCGGACCTGACAGTCGACACTTCTGCCAGGACGGTAGTCCGCGCGGGAGAGACCATAGAGCTGACATCGAAGGAGTTTGCCCTGCTCGAGTACATGATCCGAAACCGCGGTGTAGTGCTCTCGCGGGAGATGATAGAAGATAATCTTTGGAATTTCGACTATGAAGGCGGGACGAATGTGGTCGACGTATACATCGGTTATCTGCGCCGCAAGATAGATAAAGGCTTTGACAAAAAGCTCATCCACACAGTGAGGGGGACCGGCTGGGTCCTCAGGGAGGATGATTGAAAATGTCCGCGAAACTAAGGCTGGCCCTATGGGTCACATTCATGGTGCTGCTGGTATCGATCATGGTACTTGTGTTTGTGCTGGTCATAAACAGACACAGTCTTCCGGAGGATCCGGCGGCATATCTTGTCGATGTTGTTATAGACAATGCGAATGATGTTGAATTTGACAGGGGAACTTTTGAATGGGACGATCTGTCGGTCTATAAACGAGGCGTCTATTGCTCCTTTTATAACACTAACGGGGATCTGATGCTTTCGGCAAACAAGGAAGGCATGGATTTCTCCTCTGAACCGTTCATAGCGAACAAGATAAGGACGGTCAGTTCCGGCGGGCGGGATTTCTATCTATATGACACGTATGTGGATATGGAGGTTTCAGGGCTCTGGATAAGAGGTGCGACGTTGACTGACAGTCATCAGGGGATCACTGACATAATACTCAGGCTCACCATGGTGATGCTCCCGGCCATACTGATCATCACATTCCTTGGAGCGCTCTGGATATCATCCCGCACATTCAGGCCGATCGAAAAGATAGTCGAGACCGCTAATTCGATCAATGACGCTGACGACCTCACGGACAGAATAAACCTCAAGAGAGGCCCTAAGGAGATGAAACAGCTTGCGGGATCATTTGACAGGATGTTTGAGCGGCTCGAGAAGCTGTTTGAAGCCGAGCGCCAGTTCACTTCTGATGCATCACATGAGCTCAGGACCCCTACGTCCGTGATACTCGCTGAGTGCGATCACGCGAAGCGCAAAGACAGGACGGCGGAAGAATATCTCGAGTCGATCGGAAACATAGAGGAGCAAGGGCGACGCATGTCCGCGCTTATAGAGGAGCTGCTGGGTATTACAAGGCTGCAGCAGGGAACGGAAAAGTATCCGCTGAGAAAAGGTGATTTCAGCGAGTTCGTGAGCCTTACGGCGGAGGGCTTCGTCCCTCAGGATGATCGTGGGATACGGCTCGAAACGGATATCGAAGACGGGATCACATGCAGCTTCAATGCGTCACTTATTTCGCGCGCCATATATAACCTCCTGCAGAACGCGTATAAATACGGCAGTGAAAACGGATTTATAAAGCTGTCGCTCAAGAAGGATGGCGTGATGGCTGTTCTGAATGTAAAGGATAACGGGATAGGTATCGCTCCGGAGGATCAGGACAAGATCTGGCAGAGGTTCTGGCAGGCGGATCCTTCGCGGGGAGAGAACGGCAGCAGCGGGCTGGGTCTGGCCATGGTAAAAGAAATCGCTGAGTTCCACGGAGGGAGCGTGTCAGTAGCTAGTGCGCCGGAAAAGGGAAGCACATTCTCGCTGCTTATTCCGCTGGCGTCATCATGATAATAGTGGGGGAAATGAGTCAACAATTGGAGGAAATCTGAGCAGAGGCTCTGGAACCGTTGAAATCACTGTCGTCTACAAAAGCAATTCTGTTCACCTGCTCCACAGAATGGACTCCGGACAAGATCTCTGGAGTCCTTTGCTTTGTCAGAACAAAACAGACGACTCGGAGGTCTCTTCGTTTGTGGTATCATTAGGCGAAAAGAGAAATACGATTGGCTGATGTGACATTGAAGGAAGAGCATGGTATCAGGTAAGTATAAAGTGATCATAGTAGAAGACGACAGGGGGATCGCAGAAGGCATTGCATCCTGTCTCACAGACTGGGGAATGGAAGTGCATCAGGTAAGCGACTTCCGGCGTGTAATGGAAGTTTTTGAGGAATTCAGTCCGCATCTGGTAATAATGGATATCACACTTCCGTACATGGGCGGTTATCACTGGTGTCAGGAGATACGCAGGACGAGTTCTGTGCCAATCATATTCATTTCGTCTGCAACGGATAATATGAATATCATAATGGCCATGAATATGGGCGCTGATGACTATATCCCTAAGCCGTTTGACCAGAGCGTCCTAATAGCGAAAGTGCAGGCGCTGCTCCGCAGGGCATATGATTACAGCCGCAGCGCATTCACACTTGAGGCGGCTGGCGCTGTACTCAATACGGACGATAATACGCTCACTTATAATGGCAGGAAGATAGAACTCTCAAGGAACGAGTACAGGATTCTTCTGATTCTGATGCAGAACCGGAATAAAGTTGTCAGCAGAGAGAAGCTCATGGAGGCGCTATGGGAGACGGACTACTTCGTTGATGAGAATACTCTGACCGTAAATGTGGGCAGACTCCGCAGAACTCTTGAAGAAGCCGGCCTCAAAGATCTGATCAGAACAAAATTTGGTGTCGGATATATTCTGGAGGCAGAGTGATGGTTTTGATTGGCTGGCTGAAATCGCGGTCCAAAGCAATAGCAGTCTGCGCCGCTGTCAATGTTATGTTTGCCGCATCATATTTTCTTTTTCAAATGCCCACAGTAGTGGTCTTATATCCGCTTATAGTAAGTGTGCTCATATGCCTCGTGGCGGCAGCAGTTGACTATGCCTCATTCTGCGCGCGTCACAGGAAGCTTGAACACAACGAGCTTCCGGCTCCGTCCTGTCTGATCGAGTCGGATTACCAGAAGATGATCGCTGAACTCGGGGAGAAAATGAAAAGGTCGGCGGCCGATGCTGCAGAAGACTACAACAACATGATCGACTACTATACGGTCTGGGCGCATCAGATCAAGACTCCGATAGCTGCCATGCGCCTGAGCCTGCAGTCTGAAGACACAGAAGCAGCAAGAAAGCTGACTGCCGATCTGAACAGGATAGAAGACTATGTAGAGATGGTGCTGACGTTCCTTAGACTGGATTCGGACAGCACGGATTACATTATCAGGGAATATGATCTCGACGATATGATTCGGACCGCTGTCCGGAAGTTTTCCAGGGAATTCATTCTCAAGAAGCTTTCGCTCGACTATGAGCCGGTGAGTTATACTGTACTTACCGATGAGAAGTGGCTGTTATTCGTTATTGAGCAGATCATTTCCAATGCGGTCAAGTACACTTCGGAAGGCGGTGTCAGGATCTATATGGATGAGCCGGGGATCCTTCGAATAGAGGATTCCGGAATAGGCATAAGTCCGGAGGATCTACCGCGTATATTTGAAAACGGATACACAGGCTTCAACGGCCGTGAAGACAAGCGGGCAAGCGGGATCGGCCTGTACCTCTGCAAGAGGATAACGGACGATCTCGGGCACACAATAAGCGCTGAATCACAGCCGGGAGAGGGCACAGCCGTCATACTCGATCTTCGGACCGCGAAACTCGGTGTTGAGGAATGATTTCAAATGTGACAAACATGTAAGATTAGTGTAAGCAGATCCGATGGAACGGCTCTGCTTATATTATTATCATCAGACTGTAAGATTCTTATAAATACGAGGAGGAATTACAGTAATGAGTTTACTCGAAGCAAAAGGAATCAAGAAAACATACAAGACGCGTTTCGGCGGAGCGTCCGTTGAAGCACTGAAGAATGTCAATTTCACAGTTGAAAAGGGTGAATATGTCGCGATCATGGGGGAATCCGGCAGCGGGAAGACAACACTGCTAAATATAATCGCGGCACTGGACAAACCGACAGAAGGAACGGTCATCCTTGACGGTATGAAGCTCAATTCGGTAAAGGATTCTGATCTGGCCAGGTTCCGCCGCGACAACCTCGGTTATGTGTTCCAGGACTTCAACCTGCTGGATACATTTTCGCTTGAAGACAACATCTACCTGCCGCTCGTTCTGGCCGGAATGAAGCATGAGGAGATGGAGAAGAGGCTTGCGGCAATATCAGAGCCTCTTGGGATCGGCAGACTGCTCAAGAAATATCCGTATGAGGTGTCTGGCGGGCAGAAACAGAGGGCCGCAGTTGCGAGGGCCCTCATCACTGACCCACGCATCATTCTGGCTGATGAACCGACCGGCGCTCTCGATTCAAAGTCATCGGATGAGCTGCTCGATCTATTCGCAAAGGTGAATGGAATGGAACATACCATACTTATGGTCACTCATTCGACAAAAGCGGCGAGCCGCGCGTCGCGCGTAATGTTCATAAGGGATGGAGTCGTATTTCATCAGATATACAAGGGCGGTGCCACTGATCAGCAGATGTATCAGAAGATCAGCGATACATTGACACTTCTCGCGCAGGGAGGTGACAGAAAATGAAGACAGGACTCTATCCGAAACTGGCGGCAAACAGCATGCGCAAGAACGGAAGACTTTATGCACCATACATCGTGACATGTATCATGATAGTCGCTGTATACTATATACTTCACTTTCTAGGGTATTCAGGGATCATGGACGGTATGCCGGGCGGACATACCGCAACCGATATGATGCAGTTGGGCACATATATAATGACTCTATTTGGACTCCTCTTCCTTTTCTATACTCAGGCAACGCTGATCAAAGGCAGAAAGAAGGAGTTCGGACTGTACAGCATACTGGGGATGAACAGATTCAATCTGGGAAGGATACTGTTCTTCGAGACACTGTTCACATGGTCAGCTGCGATAGTCGGCGGGCTTATTGCCGGTATAGGACTTTCCAAACTGGCGGAGCTCGGGTTCACAAAGCTGATAGAGGCTCCTGTAAGGTATACATTCTCGATATCAGTCAATTCAGTGATCATGACAGTTCTTACTTACAGCGCGATCTTCTGCCTGATCTACATCAATTCGATAAGGCAGGTGGGCTTTGCAAGTCCGATCGAGCTGGTGACTGCGGACAAAGCAGGCGAGAGACCGCCTAAGTCAAACTGGCTGGTCGGGATCCTGGGCCTGGTGAGTCTCGGAGCGGGTTACTATATCGCGCTCAGGATACAGCAGCCTATGGCAGCGCTTATGTGGTTCTTCGTTGCTGTGATACTGATAATGATCGGCACCTACCTGCTTCTGATAGCTGGATCGGTCATCCTGTGCAGGATGCTGCAGAAAGACAAAGACTATTACTACCGGACGAATCATTTTGTGTCGGTTTCGTCGATGATATATCGCATGAAGAGGAATGGCGCAGGGCTTGCGTCGATCTGCATCCTCCTGACGATGATCCTGGTTATGATGTCATCGACTTCGGCGCTTTATACAGGAGCGGAGCAGTGTCTCAATGTGCGCTATCCCAACGAAGTAGGAGCCTTCGCATGCAAGTACGGTTATGACGAGAACCTTGAGGATCTGGCTGATAAGCTGGATGCTGATCTCAAGGCTGCAGCTGAGGAGCACGGTGCTGAAATCACGAATAATAAGACATATTACGAGTGGTCGATCAGCGGCTATTTTGATAACAGCAAGCTGGATGTCACACTCAATTCAAAGTCGAATCTTGCTTTCATCAATTATGACAAGGTGGCACAGATACTGTTTATCGATGCAGATGTCTACAACAGAGTATTTGGCTATAACGAGACAGTGGCTCCGGGTGAAGCGCTGGTAGGGACTGCAAAGAACATTGATATCGGTGATGTGATAACAATCGGAGATGTTCCGTTCAAGGTCACAAAGAGGATCGATGACAGGATAGCTGAGATCGATCCGGCCGCAGAGGTCTCTGCATCTCCGGGGATCTTCATGATCGTGAATGATGTCAAGGAAGTAGCAAAGAACTACACCAAATACGCAGACTACGACGGCGAGCCGATGCTGGCATGGTTCTGGGACTGCCGCTTTGATACAGGCCTTGATGCCGATGAGCAGGTCGCGCTTGCAGATACTTTGGACAAACTGATAAAAGAAGAACTGCAACCGCTGGACTTTGACAACTGCTACTGCGAGAGCCATGAGGCAGAACAAGGAGACTTCGTAAGCACATTCGGAGGGCTGTTCTTCCTTGGCATTCTGCTGAGCATCATATTCCTGGTATCCTGCGTGATCATCATGTATTACAAGCAGGTCTCAGAAGGGTTCGAGGATCAGTCGAGATTCGACATAATGCAGAAGGTAGGGATGACGAAGGAAGACATAAGAAAGAGCATAAACTCGCAGATGCAGACAGTATTTCTTATCCCGATAATCTTTGCCTGCATACATCTGGCTGTTGTATTACCGATAGTCAATAAGCTGCTTATGCTGTTCGGACTATTCGACATACCGCGTCTGATCATTTCTTCCGGTGTCTGTATCCTGATATGCAGCATAGTATATGCAGTTATATACAGAGTTACATCTAATGCATATTACAGGATCGTATCCTGAGAAAACCAGGATACGATCCTGGGGTAAATCGAACGATAATTGGAGGAATCTTAAATAGATGACTTGAGACCCTTGCAATCACTGGTGTTCAAAAAAAGCGCTTCTGTACACCTGCTCCATTATCTGGACTTCGGACAAAACTCCGGAGTCTTTTATTTTGCCTGGTTTCCTTGAAAACACAGCACTTAAGACATTCGTTCAAAGTCCATTCAAGTCCATACAGATCCGTGTTGCTGGGGTAAAATGGTGGATGGAACATAATAAATCAGGCTTGCAACCCTGTTGGTACCTAAAGTATCAAATCCGGATTTAGAGTACCAATTAATTGGTGCTTAATGAAAAAATCCGCTGATAGTTGTATAAATATAATATCAGCTATAAAGAATCCCATTACTGTTGATACCGTGACCTTCGGCAGGTCTTCGGAAATATCAGGAATCAAGGTTCTCAGGGAAGTGACACAGGATCTGGCATACAGCAATTATGAGAAAAGAGAGGTTATAAGATGTACGGGGCGATTCTCGGAGATATCATAGGAAGCATCTATGAACAAAACGGAATAAAGAGCAAAGATTTTGAGCTCTTTGGTCCCAATAATAGTTTTACAGATGATACAGTAATGACGATCGCTGTTGCGGAAGGCTATATGTTCTTCCTGCGCGACAACTATCCTGACTTTTATGAGGGGAAGTCAGGGGATGGGGACGGATCCCGGAGTGCAGCACCATTCTCGATCGATGATGACCGGATCCCTGCTCTGAAGGCTTCGATAGTAAGAAGTATGGTATTCTGGGGGAGGAAATATCCTTATGCGGGATACGGCAGAAATTTCATCCGCTGGCTGAAATACAACCCGAAACCGTATTTCAGCTGGGGCAACGGATCTGCGATGAGAACATCATCGGCAGCCTGGATCTTTGATGATATTAATACTGCAAGGAAGATGGCTGCAGTACAGTCGGAGGTCTCTCACAATCATCCGGCAGGCATCATCGGCGCAGAGGCAATAACATCTGCGATATTCCTTGCAAGGACCGGAAGCACCAAGGAAGAGATAAGAGATTACATTACGAAAGAATTCGGATACGACCTTGCCCGTACTGTGGACGGAATAAGGCCTGGGTACAACTTCGATATATCCTGCCAGGGAAGTGTTCCTGAAGCTATTATTTCCTTCCTTGACGGTGAGGATTTTATAGATACAGTAAGAAATGCAGTGTCTCTCGGCGGTGATTCGGACACTCTCGGTGCGATGGCAGGTTCAATCGCGGAGGCGTATTTCGGAGTGCCGGAAGAACTCAAGGCAAAGTGCGAGACATATCTGCCTAAGATGATGCTCGATACATTGCACACCTTCAGAAAACGCTGGCAGTAGTTCAGACATGATATTGTCTAATAAATAATTAAAGGAGCCTGATAACAATGATTCAACTGCATATAGAAAAAGAAAGCGATTTATATAATTCCTACGATCCTTCCGGGATGAGGATCAATGAAGGCGTATATCACTACCTGAAATCATTTTGTTCGCCTCTTGATGCTTCGAAACACGTTCATGACACTCTTCAGATCGTTACGGACACTCCGATAGATGCGGACAGGTTTCAGAAGGTTCTTCATGATGCTGTTGAAAAGGACATTGCGGAATTTGACAGGCAGATAGCCAGGAACAACCGGAGAGCTATATGGGAATGTGTTTTTGGTGTTTTATTCTGCGCTCTCGGTATAATGCTTTCGCTCTACCTGGATCAGCTGCTTTTGACGATCATTTCGCTTCTCGGTACTATGGGCGTCAAAGATGCCGTCACGATCGTTACGACGTTTAATCACGACCTTAAAAATCTGAAAAAACTGCTGGAACCTATCAGAGACATCAGGCTGGAAGTGATCAGGGATAAATCAGACGATAACCGGAGGAGGTCAGGACAATGAAATACAAATACTACCTGTTTGATCTTGATGGAACCCTGACCGATTCCGGCATTGGCATAACCAACTCTGTCATGTATGCGCTGGAAAAGTTCGGCATACATATATCAGACAGAAGCGAGCTCTATCCGTTCATCGGTCCGCCGCTTACTGATTCATTCAGAAAGTATTTTGACTTTACTGAGGATCAGGCGCTTCAGGCTGTTGAATACTACAGAGAATATTTCCGTGCAGGCGGGATCTTTGAAAACGAGGTATATAAAGGAATACCGGAGATGCTGGAAGAACTGAAGGCCCGGAACGCAGTAATTGCGCTTTCCACATCCAAGCCGTATGAATTTTCGGTCCAGATACTTGAGCACTTTGGCCTGCGTCAGTACTTTGACTTTATCGGAGCGGCAACTATGGATGGGCGCGTCAGCAAAAAAGCAGATGTTATCAGGCAGATCCTCGATGAGCTGGGAGATATAGATGCGGCATCTGTTCTGATGGTCGGCGACAGGGATCAGGATGTTGACGGGGCGAAAGCAAACCATCTGCACTGTGCCGGAGTGCTGTGGGGGTACGGAAGTAAAGATGAACTGATGAATGCAGGAGCAGACTACATAGTTTCCGTACCATCAGATATTCCTGTTCTATAAACAACTGCTGACCGGAGACAATACTATGATAAGAAAATGGTGGCATGACAAAACAGCGTATCAGATATATCCGAAAAGCTTCTGTGATTCCAACGGAGACGGAGTCGGAGATATTCAGGGTATTATATCCCGTCTCGATTATCTGAAATCGCTTGGTGTTGATATAATATGGATCTCGCCGTGCTATCCTTCTCCGTGGGCGGATCAGGGGTATGATATTTCCGATTACTATAATGTAGATCCAAGATTCGGCACCATGGATGACATGGATCAGCTGATCAGAGAGGCGCGCAGGCGTGACATGTATATACTGATGGATCTGGTAGTGAACCACTGCTCGGATGAGCATGAGTGGTTCAGGAAAGCCTGCGAGGACCCTGACGGCAAATTTGGGAAGTACTTTTACATCGAGGATATGGATCCATCGGGTGGGGTGCCGTGCAACTGGCGCTCTGCTTTCGGAGGCTCTGTCTGGGAACCGCTTCCGGGTCATCCGGATAAGTGCTACCTCCACATTTTTCACAAAAAACAGCCCGATCTGAACTGGGAAAACCCCGAAGTGCGCGAAGAAGTGTATGACATCATAAAGTGGTGGATGGAACGAGGCATTGCGGGGTTCAGGATCGATGCCATAATCGACATCAAAAAGGCACTGCCTTTCAGGGACTATGAAGCCGGGAGAGATGACGGCCTGTGCGATATAAGCGCAATGCTTGAGAATGCCGAGGGTATCGGAGAATTCCTCGGCGAAATGAGAGATGTGGCTTTTGCACCATATAAGGCTCTCACGATAGGCGAAGTGTTCAATGAGAAGTATGATGAACTGGAAGATTTCATAGGGGAAAACGGGTATTTTTCTTCGATGTTCGACTTCTCTCATGTGGTGGAAGGGCAGAGCCGTCTCGGCTGCTATGCACACAGGAGGATCGGTGTTGATGATTATAAGCGCTGCGTCTTTGCTGCACAAAAAAGAATAGGAGATACGGGCTTCTTCTCAAACGTGATCGAGAACCACGACAGACCGCGTGCGGCAAGTTATTACCTGCCGGAATCAGGAAGGACGGAAGCAGGCAAAAAGTGTCTCGCGCTGGCATATTTCATGCTCAGAGGCCTTCCTTTTATTTATCAGGGACAGGAGATCGGCATGGAAAATACCGTATTCAGTTCACCTTACGAATTCGATGATATCGGAACTATCGGTGAGTATCACGTATCGATCGATGCGGGCCTGAGCGAAGAAGAAGCTATGAAGGTGGCGAGCCTGTATTCGAGAGACAATGCCAGAACGCCGATGCAGTGGAATGACGGACATAATGCCGGATTCAGCGAGGCGGATCCGTGGCTGCCGGTCAATCCGAATCATAAGCTGATAAATGCGAACGAACAGACTGAGCGCTCTGATTCCGTTTACAGTTTTTACAGACAGCTCATCGCGCTGAGGAAGGATCCTGAATACCGGGAGACTTTGGTCTGGGGGGATTTTGAACCGGCGTATGAAGACAGGGAAGGCTTGATTGCGTATTGCCGCAGGGCGGATCGCAATTTGCTGATACTTGCCAACCTCAAATCAGAACCTGAAAAGATAGACATAGGCTGTGAGTACAGGATCCTCCTGGACAATCTGGATCCGGTCATTACGCATAAGGACGAGACACAGCGCAGCATACAGCTGCAGGCCTGGCAGGGCGTGCTCCTGGAGTTAATACATCCTGCTTTTGAGAAAAAACACAAAATTGGATAACAATTTAACCTGAAATTGTTGACGGTTAACAAATTCAATGCTAAATTATCATTAATTTAATACCAATAAACCTTTGAGGGAGAGTGAGTAGGTCACGATACTTACATATGAGCGAGCTGCCGATGGTGAGAGGGCGGCATGGAAAGGCGTAACTGAATGGACTCCTGAGGGCGACAGGAAAGGGATGAAGATCCTGAGTATGGGAGACGGAGAGAAAACTTCGTTAACAAATGATGCATATGATGGTATGCAGTGAGTGGGCAGGGGCGACCCTGTCAAGCCGGGTGGCACCGCAGAAGTATTGTATTATCGTGCTTCTGTCCCAGCATGTATTTTGCCGGGACGGGAGCATTTTTGTTTCTCCCTTTCAGGCACAGGGCAGTGCTTTGATAAGGCTTGCCCGCATACATTAACTCACAAACCGGAGACTGGAGAAAAGGAGAACAAAATGGAAAACTACCGCATCTATCTGACAGAGGAAGAGATCCCTACACATTATTACAATCTGAGAGCAGATATGAAGAAAAAGCCCGCGCCGCTGCTCAACCCGGGCACGATGCAGCCTATGACAGCGGAAGAGCTTACAGGCGTCTTTTGTGAGGAACTGGTAGCTCAGGAGCTCGATAATGATACAAGATACATCGAGATCCCGGAGGAAATACGAGACTATTACAAGACTTACAGGCCGTCTCCTGTTGTCCGCGCGTACAACCTGGAGAAGGCACTCGGAACACCGGCAGCTATCTACTTCAAGTTCGAGGGAAATAACACTTCCGGATCGCATAAGCTCAACTCGGCAGCAGCTCAGGCATACTATGCCAAAAAGCAGGGCCTGAAAGGAATCACGACTGAGACCGGCGCCGGTCAGTGGGGTACGGCTATGTCGATGGCATGCGCGCACTTCGGACTTGAGTGCAAGGTGTTCATGGTCAAGGGATCGTATGAACAGAAGCCGTTCCGCCGCGAGGTGATGCGTACGTACGGCGCAGATGTTGTTGCTTCTCCGTCAGACACTACGCAGGTGGGGCGTGCTCTCCTCGAGCAGTTCCCGGGAACAACAGGGAGTCTGGGATGTGCGATCTCAGAGGCCGTGGAAGTCGCTGTTGGGACGGAGGGATACAGGTATGTCCTCGGCAGTGTGCTCAATCAGGTCTTGCTGCATCAGAGTGTAATAGGTCAGGAGGCATATACAGCACTTCAGAAAGCCGGAGTGAAACCGGACATAATCATCGGATGCACCGGAGGCGGGTCAAATCTGGGAGGGCTCATTGCGCCATTTATGGGAGAGAAACTCAGAGGCGAGAAAGACTACCGGTTTATTGCAGCTGAGCCTGCTTCATGCCCAAGCCTGACCAGGGGCAAATACCTGTATGACTTCTGCGATACGGGCAATGTATGCCCGCTCGCCAAAATGTATACTCTCGGAAATAAATTTATTCCTTCTCCGATACATGCAGGCGGACTCAGATTTCATGGCATGAGTACTATAATCTCGGAACTGTATGACCAGGGCATGATGGAAGCAGTCGCATATGAGCAGACAGAAGTTTTCGAGGCTGCTGAAATGTTCGCAAGAGCAGAGGGCATACTCCCGGCTCCTGAAAGCAGCCATGCAATCAAAGCTGCCATAGATACCGCACTCGAATGTAAAGAGAGCGGAGAAGCTAAGACTATACTGTTCGGACTTTCCGGGACAGGTTATTTTGATCTTGTTGCCTATCAGCAGTTCAACGACGGCACCATGACGGACTATATCCCTACCGATGAAGATCTGGCAGAAGCGATCAAATGCGTTCCGCCTCAGCCTGCAGAATAAATTCTGTGCTATAATATATAAGATGTTTGCTGGTGGCCGGCCTGTTTGAGTAATACACTGCAAACGCCGGCCGCTGTTTTTTCTATAAAATAATAGCAGTACCAGAGGTAACAATGTTCGGCAAGATCTTTTTAGCTCTATATGTTATAGTACAGATCCTGATATCTACACTTACGGAATACTCAATAAAAAACAGCAGGCTCTTCAGCAGGTTCGGCCGCAAAACAAGAATAATCAGAAACAGACTGACAACCGGATAGGTAAGTGAAATGGATATTTATGTAGATATAAATGCGAAATCCGGCGGTGACGGAAGCATAGAAAGACCATTCAGAAACATAAATGACGCGGCGGCAGCCGCATGCCCGGGGGACACTGTCAGGGTCGCTCCCGGGATCTATCGTGAAAAGGCAGATCCGGTAAATTCCGGAACTGAAGACAACAGAATAACATATGTCAGCACCGAACCTCTGGCCGCAGTTATCACAGGAGCCGAGAGGATATCCTCATGGGAACGGTACGACGGCAATGTCTGGTTCACAAGGGTCGATAACAGTTTGTTTGGAGATTACAATCCATACACGACCCTTGTTTATGGTGACTGGTATTTTGCAAGGGCGGATAAGCATACGGGCTGTGTTTACCTGAACGATGAGGCCATGTATGAGACTTCCAGCCTTGATGAATGCATACGCGGAGAGATCAGTGATGTCAGCTGGGATCCGGATAATTCCGTGTTTAAATGGTACACGGAGCAGGATGAGGAACGCGATGAGACCGTGATCTATGCAAACTTTCATGGCGCGGATCCGAACTCCGAAAAGGTTGAGATCAATGTAAGGAGAGAATGTTTCTGGCCTTCCGAAACAGGGAGAAACTACATAACTGTCAGAGGCTTCAGGATAGAGAAAGCCGCTACGACATGGGCGCCTCCTGCAGCTTTTCAGGATGGCATGATCGGACCTCACTGGAGCAGGGGCTGGATCATAGAAGACTGTGAGATAGTGAACAGCAAGTGTGCGGGCATCTCTCTCGGCAGATACTATGACCCTGAAAACGACAACTATTTTTCAACGAAATATGTCAAGAGCCCTACGCAGATGGAAAGGGATTCCGTGTGCCGCGGGCAGTATCACGGATGGCTCAAAGAGAACATAGGCGGGCATATCATACGCCGCAACAACATACATCATTGCCAGCAGGGCGGGATCATCGGCCGTATGGGAAGCGTCTTCAGCATAATTGAAGACAACCACATCCATCATATTAATAATATGATGGAGCTGGGCGGAGCCGAGATAGCCGGCATCAAACTGCATGCCGCAATAGATGTCATCATCAGGAGAAACCATATACACCACTGCACGATGGGCATCTGGTGCGACTGGGAAGCGCAGGGCACGAGAATAAGCTGCAATTATCTGCATGACAATCAGCGCCCGCAGGGCGTTAAGCAGCTGAAGGGCGGAATGATGTCGCAGGATCTGTTCGTTGAAGTCAGTCACGGACCGACTCTGATCGACAACAATATTCTTCTTTCTGACGTAAGTCTGCGATTCGCCGCCCAGGGGATAGCAATGGTCCATAATCTTATCTGCGGAGCATTTACATGCGTGGGTGCCGGTACAGACTGGCGGTATACGCCATATCACATACCGCATCGCACGGAAGTCATGGGGTTTATGACTATCCTGCACGGTGACAACAGATTCTGCAATAACATCTTCATACAGACATGGCCGGCGGATGACGCGGAGATACTGCATGATACCGACGACGGCCGCGAGTATGAGAACCGCAGAGTCGGAACATGGGTATTCGATGAGTATCCGACTTACGGGGAATGGTATTCGCAGTTCGACTTTTCAAGACCGGCGAACATGTCCGAACTGGAGAAAGCACATTTCGGGCATCTGCCAATATGGTCGGAAGGGAATATCTATCTCAACGGGGCCAAAGCCTGCAGGCAGGAGAAGAAAGGAAAGTGCAGGATCATAACATCTGATATTCTCGGCAAGGCGTTCGAACCGGAAGCAAGGTTTGAGTCACCTGACGGATCGGATATTGTTCTGGATACAGATTATTTCGGAGATAAGCGGACAGGCAGCATAATCCCGGGCCCGTTCGCAGAACTGCATGCCGGCAGAAAAATATAAAGACGCAAGGATAATGATGAAACAATACTACGATATGGAATTCCACAGGGGCGGCAGGGATGCGCGCCCTGAAAATACACTATGGTCTTATCAGTACTCGCTTGAGAAAGGTGCGATGACCATTGAATGCGATATGCAGCTGACCGGTGACGGTCAGATCGTGATGTCACACAATCCGGCACTGAATCCGGATCTGACAACGGATGCTGAAGGCAGACGCATAGAAGGTCATGACCGCTATATCCATGATATGACGCTTCAGGAGGTGCAGTCGTACAACGTCGGCCGCATGGATCCCTCCATAGAGTACTATGAGCTGCACGGCCGCACCCAGGTGCAGGCGGACGCATTCATACCGTCGCTCCGCCAGATGTTTGAACTGGTAAGGGACAGCGGCAACGAAGAGATCAGGATGAGTATAGAGGCTAAAGCGTATCCTGACCCCGCGCTGGGAACGAGATATGAGAAGAATCCGGACTATGATAAGCTGCTCAGAGAGTTCCTTGCTCTGGTGAACGAATTCGATTTCCGGGACAGGGTGATACTTCAGTCATTCGACTGGCTGGTCCTTGTGAAGATGAAAGAGCTCGATCCGGAAATCAGGACTATAGCGCTTTACAGCGAACAGCCGTCATGGGGCGTACCTGAAGGTACAACACTGTGGCTTGACAGGGATGAGCCGTCACCATGGCTGGGCGGAGTCGATATCCGTGATTTTGACGGAGATCCGGTCCGCGCGGCACACTCGCTCGGTATCGATGATGTCAGTCCGTACTTCAAGGATATAACAAAGGAGCTTACTGATGAGGCGCATGAACTCGGAATGAAGGTCGTGCCGTGGACAGTGAATTCCAGGGACGATTTTGAGACAATGTATGAGATGGGAGTCGACGGCATCATCACCGACAGACCGTGGGCTCTGAGAGAGTTCCTGGAGGGAAAGGGCGAAAAGCTGCTTCCGGCAAGGAAGGTGGATCTGCCTTATCACCTCGAACCGGACCACATCGAGGCTGAGGACAAAAAGTCTGAAAGCGGAAGAGATGCTGCATACTAGCGAAGGCAGGGAAGAATGATGAAAAAAGTAACCATCGAGACAGGACTCGGAAAGGTGACGGGGACAGAAGAAAACGGAATACGCATGTTCCGCGGCATACCTTATGCAGTTACGGAACGTTTTGAGCTTCCGAAGCCGTATCCGGCCTGGGACGAGTTTGATGCGACCGGTCCGGAAACCGACTGCTTCCAGTTCAGGGCGTATCACAAGGAATCCATTGGCCGTTACTGGTTCTATCACAGTGAATTCAGATACGGTCAGGACATCCCGGACTGGAAATTCGCTGAATCCCCGATGACACTGAATGTGATCGCCCGTTCAGAGGCGAAGAAAGACCCTGTGCTGGTCTTCATTCACGGAGGTTCGTTCGAGAACGGAAACGTGGGAGAGCACCCGTACGGAACGAGCACCGAATATGCTGAGCGCGGAATAGTATACGTATCGCTCGGGTACAGGCTCAATGTGTTCGGCCTCTACAAATCCGGCAACTACGGACTTCATGACATGGTGTTCGGTCTTAAATGGATCAAAGAGCATATAGCGGATTTCGGCGGTGATCCTGAGCGTATCACGATAATGGGACAGTCCGCCGGAGCGATGGCGGTCATGGATCTGCTTTACACTCAGATACTGAAGGATGTGGTAAAAGGCGCGGTAATGATGTCGGGCGCAGGTAATGTCCCTGACTTTGCCGGTCCTTACACTCCTGAAGAATCCGATGAAAAATTCTGGTCAAAAGTCAGAGAACGGGCCGGAGCGAAGAATGAAGAAGAATTCAGGACTCTTCCGGATCAGACGATCTTTGATGCATGGTACACCACCGGCCGCGAGATCGGCAGTGTACGCACCCAGCAGCCGGGTATCGACGGCACGATAATCCCAAAGATGCCGTCAAAAATAATGAAAGAGGGATCCTATCTTGATGTTCCGATCATAGCCGGCGTAACATCGCAGGACTTCATGCCTTATCTGATATACGATCTTGCGCTCAGTCTGGGAAAGCTGCACGCGAAACGCGGACAGTCGCCGGTCTGGGGCTACATGTTCGACAAGACTCCGCCGGGAGACAGGTTCAAGGCTTATCATGCTGCGGATCTCTGGTACATGTTCGGAAACTTTGACAAGAGCTGGCGCCCGTTCGATGAGAACGACCGCAGACTCAAGGACGAGATGGCGGACTACGTGGCTAATTTTGTGAAGTCCGGCGATCCTAACGGAGCGGGTCTGCAGGACTGGCCGGCTATCAGCAAAAAGAACAGTAAATTCCGTCTGTTTGACGGAAAAGGCGGCGGACTGATCGGCCCGGCACAGTGCCGTCTGAAAGAGTGGAACAGCTTCCTTCGCGACAAGGGCCCGATGTAGACCGGTTTGTGATTTGGTATTACATGTGCGGACTATGTTAATATAGACATAACAGTTTTTCTAAATCGATAAGAGGGAGATCAGATGAAAGAGGAAATCGCAGGCAGAAAGCCGGGTTATGGTTTTTTTAACAGACTGACTTACGGAGTAGGTGAGATTTTCGGAGGAGGATGCTTCGTTATCATAAACGCATTCTTCATCGTCTTTCTCACGGACGCCATGGGAATGAACGCAGCGCTCGCCGGAACGATCCCTATGGTCGGTAAGATCTGGGATGCCATTACAGACCCTATCATGGGCAATATCACAGAAAGGACGCACTCGAAGTTCGGCGCCAAGAGGTTCTACATACTGATCGGCAGCTTTGCCTCGGCCATCACTTTTGTACTCATATGGATGAACATCAATGCACCGTCCATGACTGCGAAGTACGTGTTCTATATGGTGATGTACTGCCTTTTCAACACGGCGTTCACAGTCCTCAGTGTGCCGTATAACGGACTGCTTCCGGACATGATGGACGACTACAGGATGCGTGCGAAATTCTCCAACATGCGCATGATCTTCTCGACTCTGGGAGCGATGATCTGCGGTCTGGTACCGGGAATGATCATCAACCCTACCAATGAGCCGGCGTTATACATGAAGTGCGGACTCATCTTCGGAGTGCTGTTTTTCGCAGTGTCGATAACCGTTTTCTTCGGAACATGGGAAAAGCAGAAGGAACCTGTGAAGACTACCCTCGGAGAGAGTTTCACACAGGCGGCCAGCGTATTCAGAAGCCGCTCGTTCCTGCTCTTCCTCGGGCTTTATCTTTTCGGACAGGGCGGCATGGACTTTATTTCGGGTATGGCAGTCTACTATGTAAAGCATACTCTTTATGCTTATAACGATAGAGTGAACTACTATCTGCCTATACTGGCAGTCCTGATGATCGCACAGCTTATAGGCATGCTCATCTTCGGACCTTTGATGAGAAAAACATCGAAGAAGATGGCTATAGTCATCGCTGCTCCTGTAAGGCTGATCGGTGTTCTGGGACTGTTTGCCTTCTCACATCCGGGCGTATCGCTTGTGCCTGTTCTGGCGCTGGCGGCACTGATCGGACTCGGCAACGCAGGATCGCTCACCGGTATATTCGCGATCATGGCAGATATGACAGACGTAGATGAGCTCATTACATCGATCCGCAGACCTGGGATCGTATCCAGCATGGCCACATTCATCAGAAAGATCGCTTCAGGACTTTCAGCAGCGATCATCGGTTTCATGCTGTCGGCGGTACACTACGATGAAGCCCTCGCGAATGCAGGCATGGCTCAGAGTGCTGCGACACAGCACGGCATCGGCATCTGCTTCATCATGGCACCGGCGATCCTTTCGGCACTTCTGCTGATCGTAGCCGTGCTGTTCCCGATGACCAGCACTGAATTCGATCTCGTTCAGAAAGAAGTTGCGCGCCGCAAGGGAGAAGATACAGGCGTGACTACTGAAGAGGAGAAAAAGATGCTTGAAAAAGTGACAGGATTCTCCTATGACAGGCTCTGGAACAAAGGGAATGCAGGCCTGAAAAATATGTAAACAAAGAGGCTTCCATACCGGAAGCCTTTTTATGTTTTTGCTTCTTTTCAAAGAAGCGGAAGGTTATAATTAAATCAACAAGGTTGACATTCTTATATGTTTACATAAGGGGGTGTGATGATTGGGAAAAAAATATGATATTGTCGTTGTCGGCGCCGGCAACGCGGGCCTTTCCGCAGCTCTGCACTGCGCGTGTGAGGGAAAGAAGGTCCTGCTGATCGAACAGCACAATCTGCCGGGCGGCTGCGCAACGAGTTTCAGAAGAGGAAGGTTCGAATTTGAGCCTTCGCTGCATGAGCTCTGTGACATCGGAAGCGCTGATGATCCGGGAGAGATCCGTCAGATGATGATGGATTACGGTGTCGAAGTGGACTGGTCTGAAGTGCCTGACTGTTTCCGCATTATCAGCAGGTATTCGGACGGCACACCGATGGATGTGAGCATGCCTTTCGGCTGCGAAGCTTTCATCGACAAGATGGAATATTATGTTCCGGGCTCGCGTCCGAAGATGGAGGAGTACTTCGAGCTCCTGAATGAGACCATGGACGGCACTGCTTATATAAGCGCATCCAACGGTCACGCAGACTCGAACGTGCTCAAGGAGAAGTATCCTAATCTCCTGAGGACCGGTGCTTATCCGGTCAGCAAGGTGTGGAAGGCCATCGGGCTTCCGCAGAAGTGCCGTGACATACTGTCGACATACTGGGGCTATCTCGGCATCGACATGGACCGCATGGCATTCATCCATTACTGCAACATGTCAATGAAATACATTGCGCGTTCAGCGTATATTCCTGCACACACTTCGCATGAGATCAGCAACGCGATGGTCGAGAGACTGCGCGAGCTGGGCGGCGACATCTGGTTCAACTGCAGGGCCGAAGAGTTCCTGTTTGACGGAGACCGCCTCTGCGGGGTACGCACAACGAGCGGTGACGTGGAATGTGATTACGCCCTGGCAAATATCAACCCGGATATCATCTATGCCAGAATGATGCCTAAGGAACTGATCCCTGAACGCGAGAAGAAACTCTCGGCAGCCAGGAATCATAACTACAGTGCCAGAATGTACACTGTATATGTAGGACTCAACAAAACTGCAGAAGAGCTCGGTATCGAGGACTACTGCATATTCATGGCAGATACTGCCGACTCCGTAAAAGAGTACAAAAATATCCTGGGCGGATATGACACCAACAACTTCAGCATATTCCTCTGCCAGAATATTGTGAATCCTGACGCGTCGCCTGAGGGCACGTCGGTGGGATTCTTCACCTCCATGGGCAACCGCGATGAGTGGGGCGATCTTGATCCTGAGGACTACGTCGCTTATAAGAACAAATACGCGAAGAAGTTCATCAAATGTCTCAAGGACCGCACCGGCATCGATATCGAGCCGTACATCGAGGAGATATGCGTGGCATCGCCGTGGACCTTTGCGAGATATCTCGGAACTCCGGAAGGTTCTGTATACGGCTATGAGACAGCCGGGTGGGATGCCATGATGGCAAGAATGATGATGCTCGGTTCCGACTATCCTATCAAAGGCCTCAGGCCGATAGGCGCGGCAGGACCGAGAGGCGACGGCTACAGCTCCGCATATGTATGCGGCAGACTGATGGCGCGCCTTGCTCTCAAGGATCTGAAGGAAGAAGGGAGGTAGAGCCATGGCAGTAGAAGTTAAGGTCGGACTTATCGGTGCTCTCGACATGCTCAAGTTCAAAAACATGGCAAAGGTTCGTGAAAAAGCCATAAAGGCTGCGCCTGCCCTCGAGATCACGGCAGATTACGCCATAAACAATAAAGCGAAGGCTCTGCATCCTGACTATCAGGAGCTTGTTGTCGACAAGGTGATAGACCATGAAGGCGCAGGAGCCAAGACATTCGTAATGCGTTCAAAGGACGGAGGACCTGTTGCTTTCTTCCGCGCAGGCCAGTATCTTTCGCTGAAACTGAAGATCGGTGAAAGCGCTGTATCGAGGCCGTACTCTATCAGCTCATCGCCTAAGGACGCTCTCAACGGAGTCGTATCCGTGACCGTCCGCAGCAATCCGGACGGATTTGCGGCAGGCTACATGCTTGACGAATTCAAGGAAGGCGACGAGGTGCTGTCATCCGGACCGCAGGGCAATTTCTACTATGAGGAGCTCCGCGATCCTAAGAATATAGTCGCTCTTGCCGGCGGAAGCGGGATCACGCCATTCCTCTCGATGGCCCAAGCGATCGCGGAAGGAACTGAAGATTTCGATCTCACTATACTCTTCGGAAGCAGGACCAGAGAGCAGATACTGTTCAGAAAGGAGCTTGACTGGATAGCTCTTAAATGCAATAAAGTGCATGTGGTACATGTTCTTTCCGATGAAGAGGCAGAGGGCTTCGAGCATGGATTCATCACTGCGGATCTTATCAGGAAGTATGCAAAGGAACCTTACAGCGTATTTGTATGCGGACCTGAAGCAATGTATAAGTTCCTGAAAGGCGAACTCGACAAGCTCGGACTTCCTAAGAAGAATATCCGCTGCGAGATGCTCGGAGTGACCAGGAAGATCGCTGATGCTGAAGGATTCCCTGCGGAGGCAAAAGGCAAGGAGTTCAGCATCAAGGTAAGACAGGGCGCCGGGGAATACGATATCAAGGCAAGCTCTGAAGAACCGATCCTGGTTGCTGTCGAAAGAGCCGGCATAACCGCACCTTCACGCTGCAGGAGCGGTGAATGCGGCTGGTGCCGCTCCAAGGTAATCTCGGGAACATACTATGCGCCTGCTGAAAATGAAAACAGGAGATGGGCGGATGTCAAATGGGACTACATCCATCCGTGCGCAAGCTTCCCTACATCGGACATGGTGATAGAAGTGCCTGCCGAGTACACGCCTAAATAATATGTAAAAATGAGCCAAAGACCTCCGGACACCGCTCCGGAGGCCTTTTTCATGTGGTATAATCCTTTATTAACAACGCTGCCGTAAGGCATTAACGACCAAAGTGAAGGGAAGGGGCAATGAGAAAAGCAACCATACAGGATGTTCTTGATAAAACCGGGATAATGGTGATAGACGGATCCATGTCTGCGATACTCGAAGAGCTCGGAGCAGACAACAGCAGCAGTCTGTGGACAGCTGCCGCCCTGGCGGAACGGCCTGAGCTTGTGAAGCAGGTGCATCTGGACTATTTCCGTGCAGGAGCTGACTGCGGCATCACGTGCAGTTACCAGGCTACCATACCGGGTCTGACCGCACATGGCTATTCCGCAGAGGAAGCTGAGAAGATAATCGCTGACTCTGTAAAGATGTTTCTTGAAGCCAGGGAAGAATGGTGGAATGAAGAAGGCAGAGAGGCTGACAGAGCTTATCCTGTCTGTCTGGCCGGCATCGGTCCTTACGGAGCATATCTTGCGGACGGATCAGAATACAGGGGCAACTACGGTGTAAGTGATCAGACTCTGTATGGTTTTCACAGGAGAAGAATGGAGATACTTGCGGATGCTGGTGCGGATGTATTTCTTATAGAGACCCAGCCGTCGCTTAATGAAGCCCTTATAGAGGCAGAAATAGCGGAGGACCTTGGCGTGGATTACTGGATCAGCTTCTCGTGCAGAGACGGGATGCGCATAAACGAGGGCGATCTGATACGGGACTGCGCTGCAGAGCTGTCCAAGGGACACCCGGGGCTCAGAATGATAGGTGTCAACTGCTCCAAGCCTGAGTATATAGTGAGTCTCATACATGAGCTCAGAAATGCGACGGATCTTCCGGTCGGGGTCTACCCGAACAGCGGTTTCGTTTACGATCCGGCAACGAAGACCTGGGTCGTGCCTGAAGGAAGGCCGGACTTCAGAGCCTATGCTCTTGAATATATGAAAGCCGGGGCATCAGCCGTGGGAGGCTGCTGCACTACAAATGCTGACCACATAAGACAGGTCGCTGAAGTAAGGGACAAATATGTGGCTTCGGGCGCTTCGCCGCTCAGCTACAAAGGATATAAATAAGAAAAGGGGGAACCGGGAATGGGATCATTATCTGATTTTCTGTACATGATCGACGATTTCATGTGGGGGTCGTGGATGACGGTGCTGATACTGGCGACCGGAATCACTCTTTCGGTATGTTTCAGGTTCAGGTATCAGCGTAAGATCGTTTTCAACTTCCGCAACACTTTCGCTAAGATGCTGTCACCGGGAGAAGGCGAGGGCACGGTTTCGGGCTTCCGGGCGGCATGTACGGCGCTGGCTAATACGGTCGGCACGGGCAATATCAGCGGCGTAGCTACAGCCATCGTAAGCGGCGGACCGGGAGCGCTGGTCTGGATGTGGATATCGGCGTTCTTCGGCATGTCTACCAAGGCGTGCGAGATCATCATCGGTCAGCGTTACCGCGAGCACTACAGGGAATCGATGAACGAGTACGTGTGCGACCGTTCATTCGTTCTGAAGAACGCGTTCGGATGGAAGAAAGGCGCGGTTGTACTTGCCGTGTTCTGCTTCATGTTCGGACCGTGGACATGCTGCGTTCAGACAGAAGCAGTGACAAGCTCGATGAAGGAAGCGTTCGGGCTGCCGAGCATCGTCACCGTGATCATCATCGGAGTCACCTGCATGGTTACCATCTGGGGCGGACTCAGGAGGATATCCGGAGTCATGTCCAAGGCGGTCCCTATTATGGCGGTCCTCTATATCGTAATGGGACTTGGCGTCATCGTCATCAACTGGAGAGAGATACCTGCTGTCGTGGCGCTTGTATTTAAGAGTGCGTTCAGTCCTGTAGCTGCGGCCGGCGGATTTGCCGGAGCAACAGTCAGAGACGCGATCCAGTTCGGCGTGGCAAGAGGTATTTATTCCAACGACGCGGGCACGGGCTACGGCATGATAGCTCACGCATCCGCCAAAACAGACCACCCTGTGAGGCAGTCTCTCTGGGGGTGGGGCGAAGTCTTCATTGACACATTCATCATCTGCGCGGTGACCGCCTTCACCATAATCATGACCGGTTCATACTATACGAGCGATGCGACTTCAGGCGCGCTGACTACCATAGCATTCACCAATGCCTACGGCGGGATCGGCGGTAAACTGACAGCGATCGCCATAACCGTTTTTGCATGGACCACGATCATCGGCATGTACTATACATGCGAAAAGTCAGTCAACTACGCATTCGGTGACACGGAAAGAAACAAAAAGATGATGCCTGTATACATGATCTACTACATGGTGCCGTGCGTCATCTTCTACAACATAGAGGCAGATGTGCTGTGGGCGTTCACGGATATCCTTTCTGCCGTATACGTTCTGATAACCATTTTCATCATAGCAGCACGTCATAAGGAGATATTCAGACTGTTCAGAGATTTCTGGGACAGGTATCTCCCTGCAAAGGAAAGGGGAGAGAACCCGCCGTACGTTTCGTTTGACTGCCATGAAGAGGAGTAGGCGGCATGTTTCTGAACGCAAAAAACGAAAACATAAGATTCAACGGCCATGACTGCGACTATATAAGCTTCGGATCGGGAAATGATGTGCTGATCATGCTTCCGGGAGTGGGCGATGGCTTCAAAACTGCAAAAGGGGTAGCCGTACCTTTTTCGCTCATGTACCGTATCTTCGCAAAGGACTTCAGGGTGCTGGTTTTCAGCCGGCGCAACAGGATGCTCAAAGGTTTCACCACAAAAGACATGGCGGATGACCTTGATGCCATCATGGCGAAGCTCGGTATGGACTCTGCGCATGTATTCGGGGTGTCGCAGGGAGGTATGATAGCCCAGCAGATGGCGATACGCCATCCCGGAAGAGTGAAAAGCCTTGTGCTTGCTGTGACAGCTTCATATCCGACTGATGTGATGAAAGAAGCCCTGTGCACCTGGCTTGATATGGCGGACAGGGGTGACTATAAAGGCATAATGCTCGATACAGCAGAGCGCTCATATACAGGAGCGTATCTGGAAAGAGGACGGAAACTGAACAATCTGCTTGCACTTGCAAAACCTAAAGACTATACGAGATTCCGGATACTCTGCGAATCATGTCTTGAGCATGATTCGCGTGAAGACCTGGGCAAAATAAACTGTCCGGTGCTGGTGATCGGCGCTTCTGAAGACAAGGTGCTCGGAGGGGAGGCATCGAAGGAGATCGCTGCGGGGATACCCGGTGCCGAACTGTACATATATGAAGGATACAGCCACGGAGCATATGAGCAGGCAAAGGACTTCAACAGCAGAGTACTGGATTATCTTCTGAAACAGAAATAGAAAAAGGGAGCTATTTGCGCTCCCTTACACTTTTTGTGAGCAGATACTCGATCTGCCCGTTTATAGATCTGAAGTCGTCTTCAGCCCACCGCGCTATTTCATTCCATAACGATTCGGGCAGACGAAGCACTATCTGCTTGCGTTTGGATTCTTTCGCTGCGAGCTCACGCTCCCTGGCCTTGATATCTGCCTCTAAAGCGTCGAGTTTTTCCTTGCGCTTAAGCAGCTTTTCTTCGCGCGAATCCAGATCGGGTCCGCTTATTCCTTTACTTTCGTTATTAGTCTTGGGCATGGAAACCTCACAAAGTCATTAATAGATCGAGCCGCTGTTGACTATAGGCTGGGCATCCTTGTTGCCGCAGAGTACCACGAGCAGGTTGGATACCATCTGCGCTTTGCGTTCCTCGTCGAGATTCACGATGTCTTCGTCGTTGAGCTTGTCGATGGCCATTTTTACCATGCTGACAGCACCGTCTACGATCTTTGCACGCGCCGCGATTATTGCGGAAGCCTGCTGCCTCTGAAGCATGGCCGCGGCGATCTCTTCCGCGTAAGCAATGTGGGTTATGCGTACTTCCTCGATGACGAGTCCTGCGAAAGCGACTTTCTCAGCGAGCTCCACCTGCATCTTCTCGGCGATCTCCTGCGAACTTCCGCGGAGTGTCTGCTCAGCCTTGGCTGAGTCATCGTCGTCAAGTCCGTCGTCGAACACATCATAAGGGTAGAGTCTTGCCATGTTTCTGATGGTGGAGTCCGTCTGTATCGACAGGAATTCCGTGTAGTTCTCTACATTGAATACTGCCTTGGTCGGATCCTCCACATGCCAGAGAACGACGGCTCCGATGATGATAGGGTTACCCAGAGCATCATTGACTTTCTGCGTGCCGTTGTCGAGAGTAGCGCGCTTGAGCGATACGGTCTTTCTGACTCTTGTGCCGCCGGTCTTGCTGCTTTTGAGGCTGCTTCCCTTTAAAGAGTTGCTTACCTCTGTCATGTCAGCTGCAGCCTGACTTTCATAAGCAGGGTTGTTGTATCTTGCGAACGGGTTCACGAAGAAGAATCCCGGCTTCACGATCGTGCCGTAGTACTTTCCAAAGAGGGTGAGCACGAGAGCTTCATTCGGTCTTACGCTGCGGAGTCCCGCGAACAGGAACGGAAGCACGATGCAGAGCAGCATCGCGAGAATTATCCTGAAGCCTCCGCCGCCCCATGCGGTCACTCCGCTGATGAAGAGAACAGGCACCATAAGGCACAGGAATATAAGTATGCAGAGTACAAGTATGCCGCTCGGCGGATTTATGATCTTCTGCACTACAGGCTCTGCCTTGGCGACTGCCTTGATCTCAGCAGCTTCTTCGACCTGAGTTTCAAATTCTACATGTTTATCGTCTGCCATAATATAAACCTCCTTTGAGAAGTGATATCAATTTGATATCATTCTTATATCACTGATAAATTACAAAGTCAAGTATAAAAAAGCCTCGGAATTATCCCTGAAAGAGTAAGATTTTGAGTCTTTTCAATTGAAACTATTGTGTTATAATGGGCGCATGGCTGTAATAATGGACTCACTGAAAGACACAATAAAGGATACGGTCACGCTTATACCGTTCCTGTTTATTACATATCTGGCGATGGAATGGCTCGAGGACAAGACCGAGGACCAGTCAGTCGCTGTACTTTCGCGTATCAACAGATTCAGTCACGTACTGGGAGCCGGCATAGGACTCATACCGCAGTGCGGATTCTCGGCCGGCGCCGCGAGTCTGTACTCGGGAGGAGTGATCACGGCGGGCACGCTTATTGCCGTGTTCCTCTCCACCTCCGATGAGATGATCCCGATCTTTATAAGCTCATCGGTGGCACCGGCTGCTATCGGCAGGATACTCGCAGCCAAGTTCATCATCGCTCTTATCAGCGGGATCATCGTAGACGCTGCCTCGCGCGTTATCCGTTACGGCTTTCACGCCGACAAACACATACATGACCTCTGTGAGCGTGATCAGTGCGGATGTGAAGATGAAGAGGGCAGCATAATCCGTTCTGCGTTCGTTCATACACTGAAGATCACCGGATTCATCTTCATGATATCCCTCGCGCTGAGTCTGATCATCGGTTTTGCAGGCGAAGATACTGTTGCTTCGATCATGACGGCAGTTCCTTTGCTTGCCACTATCATCACGGGAGTCATCGGACTGATCCCGAACTGTGCCGCATCTGTCGTCATCACGCAGATGTATCTTGAAGGTCTTCTTACATGCGGCCAGCTTATGTCAGGCCTCCTGGTGGGCGCCGGCGTAGGACTGCTCGTGCTGTTCAGGACCAACAACCACCACAGGGAAAACATCGCGATCACGGCAGTCCTGCTCATGCTCGGCATCTGCTGGGGCGTACTTATCGACGCTATAGGCATTTCATTTTGATCCATGCTGAATTGAGGATTGCCTGAAAGCGCCGTCAGGGCTATAATATACGGGAATTTGTAACAGGAAGAGAGATATAAAAATGGCAGATAACAAAGAACTCAAAGCATCAACCGAAGCAAAGCGCCAGAAGAAGGCGGACAGAAGAGACGCAAAGGCAGCACGTAAGGAAGCAAACAAGGTAGAAGAGAAGAAGAGCAGACCAAACAACATTATACTTGCTCTCATGATCTTCGGAGTGCTCATTATAATGTTCGCTGCTGCAGGCGGATACAACTACTTCAGCAAGCCGGCAAACATTGAAAAGTACATGAAGGACAACGGCATGCTCGATATGTACAAAGAAGTTCCTATGAGTGAGCATACAACACTTAAGCTCGGCGCTGACGACAATACGGTCAAGATCTGGATCAATATTGACGAAGACGCAACCAAGGAAGAAGTAGAGCAGTACAAGGGCGAGGAAGGCACCAAGACTCTCAAGGATATGGGTGCGTATTTCCTGACTTCCACAAAACCGCTCACCCGCGCTCTCAGCGGAACAGTAAAGGTGAAAGTGAAACAGGGTGATGAGACGGTCAACTACGTCAAGATGTCATACCGTGAAGCAAAGAAGTTCGCAAAGGAAGCTCAGAAAGAAGCCGAAGAAGCGGCAAAAGCCGATGAAGAAGCTGATCATGATCATGACCATGACGCAGAAGCCGATGCTGAAGCTGAAGCAGAAACCGATGCAACTGAAACTGAAGGAGAATAGGATCCTATAATCACTTTAGTCAAATCAAAAAGTTACATATACGGAGCGAGCTGCCCGGATATGTAACTTTTTTCAATTTATGCAGACAGCCTGATGGCAGCTATCTGACTGTGAAACGGTATCCCAGACCGCGTACCGTGATAAGGTAGCGCGGATTGGAAGGATCGTCCTCGATTTTCTGTCTGAGCCTGTTGACATAAACCATGATTGCGTTTTCATCAATGATGGTCTCGCCCCAGATCACGCTGTAGATCATGTCTTTTGAGAAGATGTGATCTACGTTGTCAATGAAGAGCTTGATCATGGAGTTTTCCTTGGCGGACAGGGGGATCTCCACGTCATTCTTGTAGAATCTCAGTGTAGATGTGTTATATGTGAACGGACCTGCCTCGATAATGTTCGATGTGCTCTGAGGTGTGCGCTCGCGGCTCCTTCTGATGAGAGCTTTTGCCTTAGCTACAAGCGTTACGGGATTGAACGGCTTTATGATGTAATCGTCTGCACCGATCTCGAGTCCGTAAAGCGCGTCCTTATCCTCCTTGCGTCCGCTGACTACCATGATCGGCGTGGTCAGGCCTCTGGACCTGATGAGCTGAATAACTTCAAACCCGCTGATGCCGCGCATGTTGATGTCCAGCAGTATAAGATCGTAATTATTGACCTCGAGCAGCTCAAGCGCAGCCTCGCCGCTGATTGCCAGGTCGTTTTCAATGCCATTGCTCTTGAGAGCTTTATGGAGCATAGTCAGGATCGCTTTATCGTCGTCCACTACCAGGACTTTGTCTGCCATATGAGCCTCCTATCTTTGTTGATCTGTTCTCAGACCCCATACCTAGTGTAATATTAGCACACTTGCCCCATAATATGTACTTTTTTGTTTCTCTTCGTGTTAAAATATGACTCGTAAAGATGCGCAGGCTGATCGTGAGCCTGCCGGGGACAGCGGAGGTATAACTGTTGAAAAAGAGGACTGCCGGAAGAGAAATATTCGCTATAGCTCTCGTGGCAGCGGTTTTGTGCATAGCTTTTGGTATATACGGCGTATGGAGATCTTTCGAGAGGTTTGACAACAGCATCCTCACCGAGAAAGACACCCAGCTGTATAGCTTGATGCGCTCCGGAGATATCAACCTTGAGAACTCCATAAACGCGATACAGCGCGAAGCCGAGACCTTCCTGGGAAGAGAGAGACTGAAATCGGAGATCGCTTACTGGAAAGAAAGCGGAAGCACGACAGACCTCAAAAGCTACATCAGCAGCAACACTCTTGCCACGAACCCTATCTATGCCGATCTTGTCATGAACCACAAAGGCAAGATAGTCTGCACTGCGACCGGAAATAAATCATATACGCCGGTTACAGGCAGCGACACCAACGGCATGTCCCTGTGGAAAGACGACAGCAACGCGTACTACATGGCCTGGCATCAGGAAGCTGCGGGAAACATTACTTACGATATACTGATCGATCTCTCAAGGCTCTACAGTATGGCTATAGGAAGCAGCAACGACCGCGAGATAATGCTCCTTGATGCTGCAGCCGCGATCGCGATGACTTCAGGGCATGACGGCCCGGTCATCATTGAGACTGATGCTGAAGCCGATGAAAGGCTTTCGAACTTCAGGGACTTCATGGTGAGCTGTCAGAAAGAGGGGATCGCCGACGGCATATCAGTCGATACCACTGATGATGCCGGCCATCCGTACACTGCCAGAATGGTTGCGCTTCCGAGCGAAAGCACGGTAAACGGCGAATTTGCCATGGGCATACTTGCGAATTATGAAGAGGCGATCGCTCCGTCAAGGAAGGCAGCTGGGGAGATCCTGCTTTACGGCGGTCTTGCAGTAGTCGGCGTAGCAGGACTGCTGCTGCTCCTCGTCCTGATGAGACGTGCCAACGCCGCAAGTTCGGCTGAGCTCCGAGTTCTCAAAAAGAAGAACGAAGCGATGGAGGAGATCAACCAGAAGATGCAGGCCCTTGCGCATCATCAGAGGCTGGAGACCATCGGCACCATGACTGCGAGCATAGCTCATGATTTCAACAATCTTCTTACGCCTATTATGGGCTACAGCATCATGACCATGGAGATGCTGCCTACGGATGCGACCGATCTTCAGGAAAATCTGATGGAGATATATGACGCTTCGGTCAAGGCAAAGGACATCGTGACAAGACTGGCCGAGCTCACCAAGAAAGGCAATGAAGAGAACTTCAAAGAGATCGAAGTGGACGAGGTCATACAGAGCGCTCTCAAGGTGACTCTGCCTGCCAAGCCGAAAGAGGTGGAAGTGAAGGCCAGCTTCGACGCCGAGGGCGAAAAGATAAAAGCCGACCGCACACAGATCTCACAACTCGTCATGAACATAGTTCTTAACGCTTATGATGCCATGAGAGAAAACGGCGGCACGCTGCTTGTTTCAACCAGGATATCCGGTGAAGAAGTGGTGCTCAGGTTCAAGGATAACGGATGCGGCATGGATACCGAGACGATGTCCAGGATATTCGACCCGTTCTATACTACCAAGGAATCCGGCAAGGGAACCGGCCTCGGCCTGGCCATAGTGGCACAGATAGTGGAGACCCACGGAGGCAAGATATATGTGGATTCCGAACCGGGAACAGGCACCGAGTTCAGGATATACATACCGCTCGCCGGAGCCGAGATGGAGAGCCTCGCATGGGGTCCTGGCGGCGAAGGAAAGTTCGATACGAAGCGTTACAGCGTCAATCTGATCCGGAAAGAAATGGCCAGGATACAGGCAGAGAAAGAAGCAGAGGATTCAGTACAAAATTAAGAGCAATAATAAGCCCGATAGGGTAGAGAGATCCGCATTATTGTGATACAATATATGCGGATTTTTAGCGACGTTTAAGACGTTCTCCAGTCTTACGTTGCGTCTAAAAATTAAAAACGAAAGGAAACAAAACATGATAATTCTGGTAGTCAACACAGGAAGTTCATCCCTGAAGTATCAGCTGATCAACATGGACAACGAGGCAGTTCTTGCCAAGGGTCTCTGCGAGAGAATCGGCGAAGACGGTCACATGAATTACAAGACAGATGCGGGCACAGTATTTGACAAGGACATCGCACTGCCTGATCACGGCGTCGCAATGCAGCTCGTAATCGATGCCCTGACCGACAAGGAATACGGCGTTATCGCAGACATGAGCGAGATCGGCGCTGTAGGCCACAGAATCGTACAGGGAGGATATATCTTCGACAAGTCGGAGATCATCACAGATGAGGTAGAGGCAGGAATCGAAGAACTCTGTACACTCGGACCTCTCCACAACCCACCAGCACTCGTAGGAATCAGAGCCTGCAAGAAGGTTCTGCCTAACACACCGGGCGTTGTAGTATTCGATACCACATTCCACAGAACAATGCCTGATGAGTGCAAATACTATGCTATCCCTTGGGTATATGCCGAGAAGTATCATGTTCAGAGATACGGAGCTCACGGCACAAGCCACCGCTATGTTGCCAACAGAGTTGCTGAGCTCATGGGCAAAGACCTTAAGGATATAAACGTTATCACATGCCACCTCGGCAACGGTTCCTCCATCACAGCTGTCAAAGACGGAAAGTGCTATGACACATCGATGGGCCTCACGCCGCTCGAAGGTCTCGTAATGGGAACACGCTGCGGATCGATCGACCCGACAGTAGTCAGCTTCATCTATGAGCAGACAGGAATGCCTGTAAAAGAGATCACAGACATGATGACAAAGAAGTCCGGACTCCTCGCTATCTCCGAGATCTCCGGTGACTGCAGAGACATCACAAAAGCGGAGGCTGAAGGCAACCACAAGGCTCACGTAGCAAGAGAGATGCTTCTCAGATCCGTTAAGCGCTTCATCGGTGCTTATGCTGCAGAGCTCGGTCATGTAGACGCCATGGTATTCACAGCAGGTATCGGCGAGAACGATATCGAGCTGAGAGAGAAAGTCTGCGACAACCTCGGATTCATGGATCTTTACATCGACAAAGAGAAGAACAACTGCAGAGGCAAGGAAGTTGAGATCACAGGCGAAGGTTCCAAGGTCAGAGTATTCGTTATTCCGACCAACGAAGAGCTGATGATCGCAAAGGATACACAGGCTCTTGTAGAGGCTATGTAACAAAAGGGGCATCGGGACTAAACTACCAACGGAAATAATTATTTCACCATATTATTTCAAAAAAGTGCTTTTTTACTAACTATCACTCAATTTCAAAATCTTTATTAAGGGAGATGAAAGAATGAAGAGACAATTCAAAACAATGGACGGCAACAACGCTGCTGCACATGTCTCCTACGCGTTCACAGAGGTATCCGGAATCTATCCGATCACTCCGTCTTCGCCGATGGCAGACTATGTAGACCAGTGGGCAGCTGCAGGTCGCAAGAACATCTTCGGATCGACAGTACAGGTAGTCGAGATGGAGTCTGAAGCTGGTGCTGCTGGTGCTGTACACGGCTCACTCGGAGCTGGCGCACTCACCACAACTTACACAGCTTCCCAGGGACTTCTCCTGATGATCCCTAACATGTACAAGATCGCTGGTGAGCTTCTTCCGGCAGTATTCCATGTATCGGCTCGTACAGTTTCGACTCACGCGCTGAACATCTTCGGAGACCACTCAGACGTTTATGCTTGCCGTCAGACAGGATTCGCTATGCTTGCAGAGAGCAACGTACAGGAAGTTATGGACCTCGGTCCTGTAGCTCACCTGGCTGCTATCGAGGGCAGAGTTCCTTTCCTGAACTTCTTCGACGGATTCAGAACATCCCACGAGATCCAGAAAGTCGCTGTATGGGACTATGAAGACCTCAAGGAAATGTGCGACATGGATGCTGTCAAGGCATTCCGTGATGCATGCCTGAACCCTGATCATCCTCATCTGAGAGGATCTCACGAGAATGGCGACGTCTTCTTCCAGCACAGAGAAGCATGCAACAAGTTCTATGATGCAGTTCCTGATGTTGTTGAGAAGTACATGGCCAAGATCAACGAGAAACTCGGAACAGACTATCAGCTCTTCAACTACTATGGTGCACCTGATGCTGACAGAGTCATCATCGCAATGGGATCCATCTGCGACGTTGCTGAGGAAGTTATCGACTACCTCAACGCAAAGGGCGAGAAGGTCGGTCTCATCAAGGTAAGACTTTACAGACCGTTCAGAGCAGACAAGCTGATCGCTGCACTGCCTGAGACATGCAAGAAAGTTGCTGTTCTCGACAGAACAAAAGAGCCTGGTGCTCTCGGCGAGCCTCTCTACCTCGACGTAATGACAGCATTCGCTGAGGCAGGAATGAACGATGTAAAGGTTATCGGCGGACGTTACGGACTCGGTTCGAAGGATACTCCACCGGCATCGGTATTCGCAGTTTATGATGAGCTTCTCAAGGACGAGCCAAAGAGAAAGTTCACTATCGGCATCGTAGATGACGTTACAAACCTCTCGCTCGAAGAGAAGCCGGCACCGATCACAGCTCCTTCGGGAACTATCGAGTGCAAGTTCTGGGGTCTCGGCGGCGACGGAACAGTCGGAGCCAACAAGAACTCCATCAAGATCATCGGAGACCACACAGACAAGTACGTACAGGCTTACTTCCAGTATGACTCCAAGAAGACAGGCGGCGTTACAATTTCTCACCTGAGATTCGGTGACAAGCCAATCAAGAGCTCATACTACATCAACAAGGCTGACTTCGTAGCTTGCCACAACCCATCATACATTGATAAGGGATTCAAGATCGTTCAGGACGTTAAGCCGGGCGGAATCTTCCTGATCAACTGCCAGTGGAAGCCTGAGGAAGTCGGACAGCACCTCGATGCTGCTGCCAAGAAGTACATCGCTGAGAACAACATCCAGCTGTACATCATCGACGCTATCGATCTCTGCGCTAAGATCGGAATGGGCAAGAGAACAAATACAACTCTCCAGTCCGCATTCTTCTCACTCGCAGAGGTACTGCCAAAGGCAGACGCAATCAAG
>JAFRJV010000105.1 GCA_017432075.1 Mogibacterium sp.
GCGCTTCTGATTCTGGCTGCTTTACCGGTTCTCTGACGCATGTAGTTGAGCTTAGCTCTTCTGACTCTGCCTCTTCTGACTACCTCGATCTTCTCGATCTTTGGCGAGTGCAGTGGGAATGTCTTCTCAACGCCGATTCCGTTTGACAGCTTTCTTACTGTAAATGTCTCGTTAACGCCGCCGTGCTGTCTCTTGAGTACATAACCTTCGAAGACCTGGATTCTTTCTCTCTGACCCTCGATGATCTTTACGTGCACTCTGAGAGTGTCGCCGACCTTGAACTCAGGAATGTTGTCCTTTTTGTAATCCATTGTGATCTGATCTAAAATGTTCACGTTATTCTCTCCTTCCTCTCAAGACGTTCTTGGAGCTACCGACCTTATGCCGTCTCCAGAGGACCGCCCGTAATAACCAGTGGCTGCCGGTAAGCCGACAGCCACAATAGAATACTATAAGGAAGCTGGTATTGCAAGTGTTTTTTTGAACTTTATGCTCTTGGATGGCAGCTTCTGAACACCTCTCTTACACGTATGTCGATCACCGACAGATACGCGATGCCGACTGACATGTCTTCAAATCCCATAAGCTCCTGAAGAGTCCTCAGATCGCCTCCGTTCTGCAGTATATGAACAGCAAAACTGTCTCGGAGTATCTGCGGTGTCATGCGTGCTTCTATGCCCATCATCTGGCCGTAATCCTTGAGGATCTTCCAGATACCCTGCCTTGTGAGCGGTTCTCCTCTGAAGTTCACAAATATGAAGTCGTCATCACCGTGTTCCCTGCCTCTGATGGCATCATATGCCTTATCGATGTATTCTTTCATTGCAGCAGAAGCATAGCTTCCAAGCGGGACTATCCTGCTCTCATCGTTGACGTCTCTGAGAGTAACGAAGTTCATCCTCAGATTGATATCGCTGAATCTCAGCCTGACTACCTCAGTGACTCTGGCACCTGTTCCGTACATGAACTCCAGCAGAGCCTTATCACGGAGCCCTTTTGCATCATCTCCCGGCAGATCCATCAGCTTTGCAGCTTCTTCGATCGTGAGATAATCGATCTGACGCTTGTCGGTCTTGATGGCTTTGATCCTTGTAAAAGGATTTTCGCTGATCACACCCTTGGTTATCAGGTACTCATAGTACACTCTCAAGGCGGATACCTTGCGGTTTATAGTCGGCTTGGACTTGTTCTCATTGCTGAGCTGGAGCACATAGGATATGGCATCATTGTCGGTGCACTTCTCAAGGCTGTCGGTACCTCTTCCGGCAAGAAACTTTTCGAATGCTTTCAGATCCCTCTCATAAGCAATGAGAGTGTTCGCAGCCTTACGTTTTTCGTTCTTCATGTAATCTAAGAATCCACGCATCTCCTGTCCCTCCTATAACTCTCCCGCCTGTCTGGCGAAAAGCAATCCTATTATCGTTTTTGCATCCTTTATCTCGTTCCTCATGATCATGTCGATGAGCTCATCAGGATAAAATTCATATATCTCGATGCATTCACTGTCGTCCCAGTGCTTCTCTCCAAGGGTGAGATCCCTGCATATGTATATATGAAGTGTCTCTGCTGAGTACCCGCATGTCGGGTAAAACGTAAGCAGTTTTTTTACTGAACCTGCTGAATATCCCGTCTCTTCCTGCAGTTCCCTCACTGCAGTAACTTCAGGTATTTCACCCGGATCCGCCTTCCCTGCCGGGAGTTCGAACAGGGCTTTCTCAAAAGCCTTTCTGTACTGGCGTTCCATGACAACTTTACCTTCATCGGTTATTGCCACCAGAATTGAGCCTCCGCTGTGTTCAACGATATCCCTTGCGGATTTTCCGCCATTTACTGTTTCTACAATATGCTTGCGGATCCTGAATACCGGACCTTCATATACTATTTCACTGCTTATCGTCTTCTCTTCGAATATCATGGGCATACCTTTACAATAATCTTATTATCTATTAAGGTTATTTTAGCACCATAATGTCATATCAGAAACAGGTTTTTTGCCAATTCCCAAATTAAAACCTGCCTCCATTTTCTCCACGTATTCTCATGAGCCATATCGCTGTATGGTACGTTGTAACTTATGCAGTCGAGGGTGCCCTGTCTGTACTCCGCCGGTATTTTTACAAGTGCCTTTCGTATACAGCTTAACCTCCACTTTGCCTTTTCCAGCACTTCTGCATCTCTGATCACCTCTTCATCATCCATAAAAAACACGAGCTCATCCTCTCTTGCGGCGTAATTACTTACCGCTTCCAGCTTTCTCAGTCTGTCTATATCCTTTATAAGCCACAGGCATTGATAATAGACAGGCTTCGGTACACTGTATTCATTCTTTCTCACCTTATGCCTCCTTTCAGTTATAGCTTGTCTGCACACATTCTATCTGTGTTCTGATGAGGCTTTATGACGGTTTTGTGAGGAGGTCATTCAATGCCTGAATAAGGTCTTTTTTTGCAGGATTTCATGTTTTTTGCATAAAAAAAGAACGCCCGCGGCGTCCTTCTCATCATTATGGTCTGTGAAATATTTCGTAGTTTCGGTTCTCTTTTGAATGGAAATCTGATCCACGGGTTATCATCAGTCCATGCTCCTTTGCATATGCAACGAACAGTTCCGACTGTTCAGGGCTCGCCGACGGGTGGAAGCACTCAAGACCATCGATCCCGTACTCGCGCATTCTGTCCATAAGCTCGTACAGCCGCGGTCTGAATTCTTCAAAGCTTTCATTCGAACGGCGCTGCTCCATTGGATGCGCCAGAACGGCGAGTCCTCCGGCGTTATGTATGACTTCAACTACCTTCTGAGTCGGCAGTGTGACCTTTTTTATGGCTTTGAGGTCAGGCTCCCTGAAGATAGTATCAAATGCTTCCTTCACATCTTTTACTATACCCTTCTGCACCATAACTGTAGCAAAAGTAGGTTTTCCCACATATCTGCCGTTGTTTACGTTCCAGATCTCTTCAGGTGTTATTCCATATCCTCTTTTGTTCAGACAGTCCCTGAATTTTTCGTTCCGGTTTCTTCTTTCCTCAGTTACATAGATAAGAGTATCCATAAACTCTTCGTCATGAGGATCTACTCCATACCCAAGTATATGGAGATCCTTACCGAGCACGTCCTCTGAGTCGAATTCGATACCATAGATAAACTGCAGCCCAAGAGACTCTGCATACGGAGCACCGGCCACAGACCCTCCGATTCCATCATGGTCCGTGATCGCAAGCAGTTCATAGCCTTCTGCAGCACGCATGTCGATCAGCTCCTGCGGTGTCAGTTCACCATCGGAATAACGCGTGTGCATATGCAGATCCTTCTTCAGGTCAGACTCTATGAGAGCCCTCATATCATCCTTATTGAATTCTTCAGAAATCTTAGAGTGAATCAACGTCGTCCTCTTCAAGATATGAAATATATGGCAGGTCTCTGTACTTCTGGTCGAAGTCCAGTCCGTATCCGATCACAAAGAGATCATCGATCTCAAAACCTACATAGTCTGCATGGAAATCCGCAGTCCTGCGCGATTCCTTATTGAGCATCGTGCAGACCTTCACGCACTTTGGTCCTCTCTCTTCGAGTTTTCCGAGAACATACTTCAGCGTGTTGCCTGTATCAACGATGTCTTCAACAACGATGATGTTGGCATTATACATGTTGATTTCAGGATCGAATTTGATTTTTACAACGCCTGAGCTCGTCTTGGAAGCGCCGTAGCTGCTTGCGGAGATGAAGTCAAGCTTTGTTTTGATCGTGAGATTTTTCATGATGTCCCCGATCCAGAGAATCGACCCCTTCAGTGTGCACAGCAGGATAACTTCCTCGCCTTCAAAGTCCTTATCGATCTGAGCAGCTATCTCCTTTGCTCTTTTTGTGATCTGTTCCTCAGTGTAAAGGATCTTTCCTAATTTTTGGTTTGCCATTTTGCCTCCTTGATCTCTCAAAGCAGAGAGGTAATTACTTCGAGCAGTTCTTCATCTCCGGTCTTCTTGAGTGCCGATACAGGTATGACCTTGTCTTCCCTGCTCATTCCGAGAGTTTGTCTTATCGTCTTTATGCAGGCTGCCTTCTGGTTGTTTCCGACCTTGTCGGCCTTTGTCGCGACGACTATTCCGTCGAGCCCGTAATACTTGAGATATTCATACATCTGCACGTCCTGTGCACTCGGTTTGTGTCTTATGTCTACGAGCTGCACCACCTTGCGCAGATTGCTTCTGTTCTCGAGGTAGCCTTCTATCATGGCTCCCCATTTTTCACTCTCAGTCCTGCTTACCTTTGCGAACCCATATCCGGGCAGGTCAACTATCCTGAACAGATCATCACATCTGTAGAAATTTATGGTCCTGGTCTTGCCCGGGCTTCCCGAGACTCTTGCCAGAGCCTTTCTTCCGGTGATGAGGTTCAGAAGAGATGATTTGCCTACATTTGATCTCCCCGCGAATGCTATCTCGGGAATATCTTCAGGCGGATATTGCGACGCCTTTACGGCGACAGCTTCAAGTTCGGCGTTGTTTATCTTCATGTCCTTATTGTATCACAACCGGGATCACTTCTTCGAAGTCTGCAACCGGTATGAATTCGACTTCTTTTCGTACTGAAGCAGGTATATCTTCGAGATCAGGCTCGTTCTCCTTAGGGATGATTATCCTGCGTATACCCTGTCTGTATGCCGCGAGCGACTTTTCCTTGAGTCCGCCTATCCTGAGGACCTTACCTCTCAGCGTGATCTCTCCTGTCATCGCTACGGTCTTATCGGCCTTGCGGTCCGTAAGAAGTGAGAACAGGGCGCTGCACATGGTGATACCGGCAGATGGTCCGTCCTTAGGTGTTGCCCCTTCAGGAATGTGTATCTGGATATCGTAATCCTTGAAAACGTCCTTGCCTATCTTGTACTTGCCCGATATCGACTTTATGTATCCGAGTGCCGTAGTTGCCGATTCTCTCATGACATCACCCATCTGGCCTGTCAGTATGAGCTTGCCTGTTCCCGGCATCTTGACCGTCTCTATCGTCAGCGTGACTCCGCCTACGGTAGTCCAAGCCATGCCTGTAGTGACGCCTACTTCCGGCTCCAGCGAGCCGATATCTTCTATGAATATCCTCTTACCCAGATACGATCTGAGATTCCTCGGAGTAACGTTGTTTTTCTTCTGCTTTCCGCTGACGATATTGCGAGCTGCCTTACGGCAGGCGTTTCCGATCTCTCTTTCGAGGTTTCTGACTCCAGCCTCGCGGGTGTAATACTCGATGATGTCGCGGATGGCGGCACTCGTTATGCTGAACTGGCTCTTTTTGAGACCGTTCTCCTTCATCTTCTTAGGCACGAGGTATCCTGTCGCAATGTGGACCTTTTCCTCTTCGGTGTAGCTTGTGAGTTCAATGACTTCCATCCTGTCCAGAAGCGGTGCAGGTATAGTCGCCGTGGTGTTTGCCGTGGTGATGAACATGACATCCGAAAGATCGAACGGTATCTCAAGATAATGATCCGTGAAAGTGCTGTTCTGCTCTGGATCGAGGACCTCAAGAAGTGCTGATGCAGGATCTCCCCTGAAATCGCTTCCGATCTTGTCTACCTCGTCGAAGAGGAAAAGCGGATTGTTGGTGCCGCTTTCGCTTATGCCGTTGATCACTCTGCCCGGTATGGCGCCGATATATGTACGCCTGTGGCCTCTGATCTCAGCCTCGTCCCTGACTCCGCCCAGAGACATTCTCACGAATTCCCTGTTGGTAGCTCTTGCTATGGATTTGGCTATGGAAGTCTTTCCTACTCCCGGAGGACCCACCAGACAGATGATAGGGCCTTTGTTGTTCTTAGTGAGATGCTGCACCGCGAGGCACTCGAGTATCCTCTCCTTCACCTTCTCAAGTCCGTAGTGATCTTCGTTAAGGATCTTCTCGGCCTTGTTTATATTCCGGTTGATCTTGTTGGCCTTGTGCCAAGGGAGGTCAAGTATAGTCTCTATATATGTGCGCGACACATTGGCATCAGGACTCATCGGGCTCATCTTGGTGAACTTGTCGATCTCCTTGCGTACCTTTGTATCAGTCTTCTCTTCGAGCTTGAGCTCATCGAGCTTTTCCCTCCACTGACGTGCCTCATCGTCCGTATCCTCGTCTTCACCCAGCTCCTCTTTAATGACCTGGAGCTGCTCTCTGAGGTAATATTCCCTCTGACCGCGGTTCATGTTCTTCACAACACGGTTATTGATCCTTTTTGCGATCGAAAGAATGTTGTTTTCCTTGCCGATTATATCGACAAGATGACCTACTCTCAGCTTGACCGAATCGATCTCCAGCAGTGTCTGCTTGATATCGAAGGCAACATCTATTTCGTTTGCGATCAGGCTGCAGAGCAGTGACGGATCGTCGATGTCGTCAATAAGAGTCCTGCCTGCGGATTCTCCCTGCCCTGTCAGCTCCAGATACTTCATGTAGAGCTGCCTGAGCACTCTGATATTCGCCTGCATGCTTATGTCATCAGTATCATTGTCGTAGTCTTCCGCAGGTGTGTAGTCGCACATCAGCAGATCTCCGGCTTCATAAATATCTTCGATCCTTACCCTCTGCTCAACAACGACAAGAATGCGGACATAGTCCTCATTCTTCTTTACTACCTGTCTGACGCGTACGATCACACCCGTCATGTAGCAGTCGTCCATTTTCGGCGCGCTTACAGATGGGTCTCTCTGTGATGACACTACAATATATTTGTCGCCGTTCATCGCTAGATCAACGGCGGCAAGTGATTTGTCTCTTCCAATATCGAATCCCACTATAGTCCCCGGGAAGAATGTCTGTCCTCTAAGCGGGATATACGGGACTCTCTTTATGCTTTCCATTCCGCCCATTACGCTTCCTTTTCAGTGTGTAACTGTTCGCTGCCCTTAGCTTCACCTTTGATGAAAAGCACAGGCTCCGCCTCGCCGTTTACGACGTCGGCGGTAATGATGCATTTTTCAACTTTAGGTCTCGAAGGCAGTTCGTACATGATATCAGTCATCATTTTCTCGAAGATGCCCCTTAAACCTCTTGCTCCGGTATTGAGAGCCAGAGCCTTTGCGGCTATCGCGTGTACGGCATCTTCATCAACTATGAGATCAACATCGTCCATCGCAAACAGAGTCTGATACTGCTTTACGAGAGAGTTCTTCGGCTCTGTGATGATCCTTACAAGAGCCTCCTCGCTGAGTTCACTGAGGGCAACCGTTACAGGCAGCCTTCCGATAAGCTCAGGTATGAGTCCGAACTTCAGAAGATCTTCAGGCTGTACGTTAAGGAGGATATCAGCCTCATTGAGGTCGACTTTCTTTTCCTCTTTATTGAATCCTATGACCTTGTTTCCCAGCCTCACCTTGATTATCTTGTCGAGTCCGCTGAACGCTCCGCCGCATATGAACAGAACGTCCTTGGTGTCAAAGTGAATGAACTCCTGGTTAGGGTGCTTTCTTCCGCCCTGCGGAGGAACATTGGCCACTGTTCCCTCGATGATCTTCAGGAGAGCCTGCTGTACGCCCTCTCCGCTCACGTCTCTGGTTATCGATGTGTTCTCGGATTTGCGCGCGATCTTATCGATCTCGTCCACGTATATGATGCCCCTCTGTGCTCTCTCGAGGTCGCCGTCGGCAGCCTGATAAAGCCTGAGGAGGATGTTCTCTACGTCTTCGCCTACGTAACCGGCTTCAGTCAGTGATGTGGCATCAACGATCGCGAAAGGAACGTCAAGTATGCGTGCCAGCGTCTGAGCAAGCAAAGTCTTGCCGCAGCCTGTCGGACCCAGCATGAGGATGTTGCTCTTCTGGAGCTCCACCTTGTCTACATCGCTGTTCTTATACCTGTCGAGATGTCTGATCCTCTTGTAGTGGTTATACACCGCCACAGCAAGGCTTCTTTTTGCAGGATCCTGTTCTATTACATACTGATCCAGTTCCTGCTTGATCTGCTCCGGTGTCGGAAGCTTTTTTGAGCGCTTCCTTGGTACCGGTTTGATCTCCTCGTCCATCATTGACTTGATGAGATCGACGCATTCGTTGCAAATATAGACATCAGGTCCGACCATCATGCTTCGGACCTGAGATGTTGTTTTACCGCAAAATGAACATTTTGCTTCGTTATTCGGCATTTGTGCTCCTCTCGATGACCTTGTCGACGAGGCCGTATGCGGCTGCGTCAGCTGCGGTCATGTAGTTGTCCCTGTCCGTATCTTTTTCGATAACGGAGAGTTCCTGACCGGTGGCCTCTGCAAGGATGTGGTTCAGTTTATCCTTGATGGCGAGAATGTGGTCAGCGTTGATCTTGATATCCGATGCCTGTCCCTGGAACCCGCCAAGCGGCTGGTGGATCATGATCTCGGCATTAGGAAGTGCATATCTTTTGCCCTTTGTTCCGGCGGCAAGAAGAACTGCGCCCATGCTTGCTGCCATGCCCACACAGATGGTGCTGATGTCAGGCTTGATGAACCTCATCGTATCGTAAATCGCCAGTCCTGCAGTTACCATACCGCCCGGTGAGTTGATATAGATATTGATATCCTTATCAGGATCCTGCGCCTCAAGGAACAGGAGCTGTGCAACGACGACGCTTGCCGTATGCTCCGTTATCTCTTCGTCTATGAATATGATCCTGTCGATCAGGAGCCTGGAGTATATGTCATATGTCCTTTCCCCCTGGCCCGTCTGCTCGACTACATAAGGTACATAATTCATACCGTTTTACCCTTTCGTATGATTACTCTTCTGTTTTTGCAGCTACCTGCTTAGCGTTCTCGAACAGCCAGTCAATGGCCTTCTTTGTCTGAGCATCCTCTCTGAAGTAGTTTTCAGTTTCGGATCCTGCCATCTCCTTAACCTGTTCTACGTCCATGCCGTACTGCTTTCCGAAGTCCTCCATGAGTTCACGGATCTCTTCTTCTGCAACTTCGAGGTTCTCCATTCTGATGACATTCTTGAGGAGGACTCTGGTTCTGATCCTCTTTTCAGCCTCAGGCTTGCTCTGCTCTCTGAGCTGATCAAGAGTCTGGCCTGTCCACTCCGTATACTGCTTCAGGCTGAGGCCCTGTGCAGAAAGGCTCTGGTTCATGTCATAGAGCATGTTCTCAACTTCGTTCTGGATCATTACTTCAGGAACTTCGATCTCGTTCTGTGTATAGAGCTGCTCGAGTACTCTGTCCTTCATAACGGAGAGATCTGTCTCAGCTGCCTTTTCCTGAAGTTTCTTTTTGAGGTCTTCCTTGTACTCAGCAAGTGTCTCAAAGTCACTTACATCGCTTGCAAGCTCATCATCGATCTCAGGCAGGATCTCCTTCTTGATCTCATGAACCTTGCACTTGAAGAGTGCAGGCTTTCCAGCGAGTTCCTCAGCATGATAGTCACCAGGGAATACGACTTCTACGTCGACTTCCTCGCCAGCTTCCTTATCAACAAGCTGTTCTTCGAATCCAGGGATGAACTGGCCCGATCCGAGCTTGAGCTCATAGTTATCAGCCTTTCCGCCGCTGAATGCCTCGCCGTCAACGCTTCCGTCAAAGTCGATCACTACTGTGTCACCCATCTCGGACTTGCGGTCTTCAACGATCTCCATTCTTGCCTGGCTCTTCTGAACTTTTTCGAGTTCTTCCTGGACTTCCTTGTCGCCGATGACTGTCTCTACCTTTTCAACTTCGAGGCCCTTGTAGTTCTCTACTTCGAACTCAGGGAATACCTGAACGGATCCGGACAGTACTACAGGCTCGCCGACCTTGATCTCAGGGGATTCAAATGACGGCTGGGAGATGACTTCAATACCCATCTCTTTTACTGCATCGTAATATCCTTTCTCAAGCAGATCATTGAGTGCTTCATCCCAGAATACGTCGTGACCGTAGTGGCTCTCGATGACCTTCCTAGGTGCCTTGCCCTTGCGGAATCCGTCGATCTGGAATTTGCCTCTGTTTGCAAGATATGCTTTGTTCAATGCTTCCTTAAACTCTTCTGCCGAGAATTCGATGTTGAATTTTACGACTCCGTTTTCCTTTGAAACCTGTGTAGCCTTCATTTGAATTGTTCCTCCGTTATTATATTTAATCTTTTTTGTTACCTTTATTTATTCAAACGCTCTCTGGAGCTTGGATCTGTCTTCCGCTTCCAGACCGTATTTGTTCTGTATCCTGTGTGCGAGTTCCATGAAGTCATCTTCATTGCCGTAATACCACTCCACTTCCAGTTCTGATACAGGCACAATATGTCCGTCGATGTGGTGTATGACTCCCTCATCAACAGAAATGCAGCTGATCGACTTTCCTGTGTCGACTTTGAACTGCTTTCTCTCGTAATCCATGGATATGGTTGGCTTCAGCGGCTTATCACCTGCCGCATCAAGAAGCACTTCATATGCATCGCTCGAGATAAAGATCTCAATGTTTGGGTTCAGTGCAAATCGCTCGTCATTAACAACGAGATTGAACTCCTCGCGTCTGTGAAGTCCTTCCTTGACGTTAACATCCCACTTGATGGTAACCGTGCACCTGTCATCTTCCTGGCGGATCCTGTAAGCGATCCCCTTTTTTCTGAAATCGAAATCTTCCGTATCGAAATAAGCCGCATGCATGTCAATGGTCTCGACTTCCTCGATACCCACATTTCTGGCTGCAGCAGTTTCAACTATACTGTCGAATACGGATGTATCGTCCAGACGGTATTTGAATTCTGTCTCCATATAACTCCTCCGTCGCACTGCGCTTCATTCTTTCTTTCCGGAGCGCGTAACGCACAAGCCTATAGATTGTACTAGAAAACTCTTTATTCTTCAAGTTTTAACAGATGAATCTTAAAATCAGTGTCCGCAAAAAGTCTGTCAGTCATGGCAATGAAGTTGTCAGACATGTCACTTGCATAGTATCTGTCGGTAAATTCCGATCCTGATGCCAGCATGTCTTTTTCTTTAAGTATCTCCGCAGCTTCCCTTATGACCTCGGCAGAAGAGCTGTACATGCGCAGATCAGGATAGAGACTGCGTATGTGCTTCGCTACGAGCGGATAGTGTGTGCAGCCCAGTATCAGGTCTTCAAATCCGCCTTCTTTTACGAAGTCATCCATGTAGTAACTGACCGTGAGCCTCATTATTTCTGTATCAGTAAGTCCGTCTTCTATCAGCGGTACTATTGCAGGACATGCCTCGCTGTATACTTCAATGCCGGGACTCATCGATCTGAGTTCTTTTCCGTATACATCGCTGCCTATCGTTGCTTTGGTAGCTATGACTCCTACCTTTTTGCACCCTTCGCCTACAACCTTTTTTACAGTAGGTTCGATAACTCCGATTATCGGTATAGCGGGATACCTCTTTCTCAGAGCGTCGAGTGCGGTAGCTGTGACGGTATTGCATGCGATGATTATCATCTTGGTGTTTCGCGCCACCAGATAGTCGACATTCTGTTTTGCAAATTTAACGATCGTCTCAGGTGATTTGGAGCCGTACGGGGTCCTGGCTGTATCGCCTAAATAGATCACTCTCTCTTCCGGCAGCTGCCTGTGAAGTTCCTGGACGGATGTAAGACCGCCAAGTCCTGAGTCAAAAACTCCAATTGGTCTGTTGTCCATCCTACCCCTCCTGAGAACCGTATTTATTGATGATCGCTTCGATCTCTCTTCTCATCTTGTTAAGCTCTTTATTGGACCAGCCTTCGCTCCTGTTTATGAGTCTCGCAAGCTCATCTCCGGACCTTCTGAGATCCCTGTATGCAGGAGAAACGTTATATGGAGCCCTGTGATCGTCTCCGAAATTGCTGAAAGACTGTTTCCTTATGACAGGAATGACCTGTGCTCTGTGCACGAGCTCATCGGCAGCCAGATCCCAGACTTCTCCGCTGTACGGAGCTACCGCCGGCTTGCCCGTATCCATGGAGGCTAATTCGGCAAAGCTTTCCGTGACTTTGTCCTCGCCATGATTTATGAAAATCCGCTTGCCCGGTTTCACTTTTTTTATCCATGAGCGAAGATGCGGCATATCGGCATGACTGCTGAATGAGTCTATTCTGAGTATCTCAGCCTTTACAGCTATTTCTTCACCGAAGAGCTTTACTGCTGAATCGCCTGCGAGCAGCTTGGCTCCAAGAGTACCTGCACTCTGATATCCCACAAAGAGTATCGTACATTCAGGTCTCCATAGGTTATGCTTCAGGTGATGTCGTATCCTTCCTGCCTCGCACATGCCTGATGCCGAGAGTATGATCTTCGGTGTAGTGTCATCATTTATAGCCTTGGACTCATCTGTCGTGACTGAGATCTTAAGATCCGGGAATGTTACCGGATTTATTCCGGCTCTCAGCAGCTCAAGCGCCTCGTCATCATAGTATTCGTACATTTCAGTACTGTATATGTTGGTAGCTTCTACCGCAAGCGGGCTGTCCACTATCACAGGAAAACCGTCATGCCCTTTGATAAGGCCTTCGTCTTTAATGATTCTAAGGTAATACAGAAGTTCCTGTGTTCTGCCTACAGCAAATGACGGTACCACGACGTTGCCGCCACGGTCCAGAGTTGACTGTATGATCCTGGTAAGCTGTGCCACATAGTCAGGCGCTTCAGGATGTGTCCGGTCTCCGTATGTTGATTCGCAGATCACATAGTCTGCTTGAGGAGGATCCTGCGGAGACCGTATGAGCGGCTTATCCAGATTGCCCAGGTCTCCCGAGAACAGAAGTGTTCTTTCTACTACGTCCTCCTGCATGGTAAACAGTACGTTCGCTGACCCGAGCAGATGGCCGGCATCGGTATACCGGATCTTTATTCCATCGAACAGCTCTACATCCGTATTGTAGCCTGCTGTCCTGAAGAGCGTCATTGTTCTGAGCACATCTTCCATGGTATACAAAGGAACGTGTTCCCCGTCTTCATCTGCACGCATTCCCTTGCGGTTTTTCCACTGCGCTTCCATCTCCTGAATATGGGCGGAATCTCTAAGCATTATATCGCAGAGCTGGCGTGTCGCTTCGGTCGAATATACAGGACCGCTGTAGCCATTCGCCACAAGGAACGGCAGCTTTCCCGTATGGTCAATATGTGCATGTGTAACAACTATTGCATCAATATCCGATGGTGCAACCGGGATCTCTATATTTTCGAACAGATCGATACCCTGTTCCATTCCACAGTCTACTATTATGTTTTTGCCGCATACTTCGAGCAGCGAGCATGAACCTGTGACTTCATGTGCAGCTCCTATAAAGGTTATTTTCATGATCGAACCTCCGCAAATTACATAATTATACGTATATATAATACCATAAACCCATTGCATATACGCCTTTTTCACAGCAAAATCACAAAGTGTAAAAATTAAAAAAATATTAGCACTCACTATTGACGAGTGCTAACAAGTGTGCTATATTCTACTTGTCAGATGAGAGCGGCAGATACAGAGCCGCACCCGAACAAGTTAAAAACATCTTATATATAAAGGAGGCAATACTATGTTCTATCCTAAACTTTTCAACGATGATATCTTTGATGACTTTTTCGACTTTCCGAGATTCAGAATGCCTGCAGAGGCAGAACACAAGCTTTACGGAAAGCATGCAAGCGGACTCATGAAGACCGATATCCGCGATAAGGACGGTAACTATGAACTCGACATCGATCTGCCGGGCTTCAAGAAGGATGAGATCTCCCTCACTCTCGACAACGGCTATCTCGTAGTCGGTGCGCGTAAAATGCTGAATGAGGAAGAAAAGGACGATAAGGGCAAACTGCTTCGTCAGGAACGCTACTCAGGCGCTATGCAGAGAAGCTTCTATGTAGGCGAAGGCATCGATGAGAACGATGTAAAGGCTAAGTTCGAAGACGGAGTCCTGCGTCTCTCCTTCCCAAAGGAAAAAGAGCCTGAGCTCCCTGAAAAGAAGACCATTATGATCGAAGGTTAATCAAAAAAACTCTCCACCTCTCATATTATTCCTACAAACGTTATATCAAAGAACAGGTCCGGATCTGATCCGGGCCTGTTTTATAATCACGGTTTTTTACCAAGCCATTTCCTTATGTAGCTTATAGCAGCTTCTTCTCCTTCGTCTTTAAGGACTTTAAGCATCTTTTCGAGTTCGGCAGCAGTTTCCGGATGGATCACCTGCCCCACTCTGGTTCCGGTTCCTTTAACATAGTACTCATAAGGAGAAGCATCTGTATATTCTTTTCCGAGGTATGTTCTTGAAGCGGAAACGCGGTCGCAAAACATCTCCGCTATATACTCCTTCGGCATCCTGTTTCCCCCGAACCCCACAGAACCATCCTCGTTCAGGATATAGTCTATCCAGTATTCAAAGTGATGCTTATTACGTCCTTTATGGTGCAGCCAGGCGATCGACCGCCCGTAAATCTCTCTTTCCCTGTTGTTAGGACTGCGGTTGCCCTGATAGTATCTGGCACCACGCCAGAACTCGACCGGTGAATACTTGCTGAGATCGTGCATAAGGCCCTGTCTGTAAAGTCCCAGCTTAAAGCAGTATCCTCTGACCAGTTTTCTATGTTCATGTACGGTTTTAAAATGTTGTATAGGATGCATATTTTTAGCCTATCTGAATTATCTTTTAAATTTTTTTAACTTTACTTAATGATTAGTCATTACTAAAATGTATTTCAGAAGCGCTCTGTATTGAAATAATCAATGTATTTCGCTTTCTGCAATTCATATATTATTCTCTTTGAAAAGCGCCTTACCTCCCTCTCTGAAAAAGGCGTTTTTCATTTTGTTTTATTCTTCCCGAAATAACTCAGAGTGTAATCAAGGAATTTTTTCGCAGTCCCTGTCATGTGTTCCCTTGAAGGAAGAGCAACACCGAATGTGATTGACTGCGGAGGATCGAGCGGCATCTTTACAAGGTGCTCGTTCCAGAACTGTGCAGAAAGTTCGTTCACGAAGCTGACACCCAGTCCCATCCTTACCATGGCAAGCGTGGCCGGAGTATCGTAAGTAGTATACTTTATCTCCGGATGGACATCATTCTTTTCCAGGATCTCCAGTATCTCCATCTCCTTGCCCCAGGAGCCCATTATAAAGTCTTCATTCTCACATTCTTTTATCGGAAATGCTTTTTCTTTTGAAAGTCTGTGGTCTTCAGGAACCGCAGCAATTATATTGCTCCTTGTAAGTGGGATCCACTCATACGGCATAGGTTCAGAGTATGCCAGGAATGCCAGATCAGCTACATTCTGCTCAAAATGATGAAAAATATCCGACTTTATGCTTTCCATCAGGCTTATTTGAATTCCCGGATAGTCATTCTTAAAGCGTCTTACTATCTCGGGAAGCCATGTAGTAGCAATACTTGGGTATGATGCTATTACAAGCTTTCCCCTCGTTACTCCTTTAAGCTCTGCGGCGAATGTATAGATTTCTTCTTCATGTGTAAGATACGCCCTCACCAGCGGAAGCATTTCACGGCCTTCAGCTGTGAGTTTCATGCCCTTCTGAGATCGCATGAAAAGAGTTATGCCTAATTCCTTTTCGAGTGCCGTGATCAGCTGGCTTATGGCTGACGGTGTGTACCCGAGAGAATCTGCAGCCGCTTTCACGCTGCCCTTGTCCGCGGTCTCAATAAACGCTCTTAGTCTTGCTGTTTCCATGACACCCACCTTTATGTCTTTAAGTATTCCTTAACACCTATGATTGTATCACAAATAGGGACTGAAGGTGCAAAAAATGAAACTGCCGCCGGAACCCGGGCCCCGGCAGCCATAGTTTCATAAGTTTTATTTTTGATATTTATCGATGCATTCGATAAACGTGTTGTAGACTTCGGAATCTACTTTTTCCTTAATGCTGTCACGCACTCCGGAACTTTTCTCAACGATATCCTTATAGGTCGCCTCGTCGATCTTCAGTATTTTTGTACCGCTGTCTTCGATGGTCTTGACTCTGTCAGCTATCCTGTCGTCGGATGCCTGGCGTGCATATTCAGTTGCTGTGGCTGCAGCTTCCTTCAGTATGCGCTGATTCTCCTCAGGCATATCCTTGAAGAACTCGTCATTCATTATCAGCGTGATAAGATGCGGCAAGTGGTTTGTCTCTACGACGTAGTCCTGCTGCTCGTACAGTCTGTTCGATACGATGACCTCGTAAGGGTTCTCCTGTGCATCTATCGTATGCTGCTGAAGGCCTATATACACCTCTGCGAAACTCATAGGGGTCGGATTTGCACCTATGGATTTCCAGAATGCCAGATGGAACGGGTTCTCCATGGTACGTATCTTCTGTCCCTTGAAATCACCTATTCCTTTAACCGGCTTATTGGTGCTCATTATACGGAATCCCTGATCTGCTACTCCGAGCAGCTGATATCCGCCCTTTTCATATACGCTGCTGATGAGAGTGCTGAACTCAGGATCGTCGAGCACTTCCCTGCATTCATCAAGATTCTCAAATGCACAAGGTACGTCAAATATCGCAAGGTCAGGCATGAACGTGACCTGAGGAGCTGTGTTCTGCACTACAAACGGGATGTCTCCGTCCTTGCAGGACTCAAGAAGCTCACGGTCACCGCCGAGTGTTGAATTGGCATATACCTGGATCTTTATGCTTCCTCCGGACAGTCTGTCCACTTCTTCAGCGAACTTCTCAGCATATATCTGAGTTACGGTGTCCTCCGGGCTTGCCGTTGCAAGAGGATAAGCATATCTCTGCTCTCCGTCGTTTTTGCCGCAGGCAGTCATCAGTATTCCGATCATAAGCACGCTGATAAAAGCGGCCGCAATGCGAAGGTGTTTTTTATTTTTCATCTTCATTACACACCTCCTAAAGCAGCGCCAGCGAGAACGCCGGAACGAAAGTGAACAGAAGCAGCGCTATGAGGAAGAGTCCGATCATAGGAAGCGCCTTTCTTGCGATCTCCATGACAGGAACATCCGTCAGTGCACTGGCTACGAACAGGTTGACTCCGATAGGCGGAGTTACGAATCCTATAGCCAGGTTTACTACCATTATCACACCGAACTGGATAGGATCCATGCCGATGCCCTGCGCTATAGGCAGCAGGATCGGAGTCAGGATCAGTATCGCAGGTGTCGTATCCATGACCATGCCCACAATGAGCAGGAACACGTTTATGACAAGCAGTATGATGACCTTGCTCGAGAAATTGCCGAGTATGAACGAGCTGACAGTCTGAGGTACCTGCATAAGGGTCAGTACTCTGGAGAAGGCTGTCGATGCTGCCAGAATGAACAGTATCGGTGTGAAAGTCTTGATGGCTTCAACCAGAATGCCCCAGAGATCCTTTATCTTTATCTCCTTGTAGATGAAAAGACTGACTATCAGTGCGTAGTATACCGATATTACAGCAGCTTCTGTCGGTGATGTAATGCCCGAATAAATGCATCCGAGTACGATCACAGGGCTTAGAATAGCCCAGAAGCTTTCCTTGAAAACGTTCAGGAAGCCTTTTTCATGAAGCTTGCCTATTTCGGCTTCTATTCTGACTTTATCCTCACCGTTCTTCTTACAATAGAATACGGAATACCCCATCAGGAGCAGCGCGATCACAAGACCCGGAATGATTCCCGCAAGGAACAGATCACTTACCGAAGCGCCTGATGCCATTCCGTACATAATGAACGGGATGCTAGGCGGGATAATTACACCGAGTCCGCCGGCGACCGCTACGACAGATGTCGAGAATGTCTTGTCGTAGCCCAGCCCGATCAGGATCGGTATGGTCATGCTGCCTACGGCAGCAACGGTCGCCGGAGCTGATCCGGAGATCGCGCCGTAGAACAGGCACGTAACTATGACTGCGCAAGGCATTCCGGCAGTGAATCTGCCGAAGAAGTAGGCGAAAATGTCAAATATCTTTCGCGATATGCCTCCCTTGGCCATGATGATACCGGAAAGAACAAACATCGGTACCGCCAGCAGCGGGAAGCTGTCGAGTCCGCCGAACATCGCTCTTATGAGATACTTCGCACCTACAGTGAACGACGGATCGAATATGTGAGGCAAAACAGCCGTTATTCCGAGTGTGATGCCTACAGGTATTGCTATTACAAGGAATACCACGAACAGTATGAACAATAATCCTACCGGCATGGCTACTCCTTTCCGGCCTCTGCCGCGGATGCGGCCTGGCCTGCTTCAATAAATGATTCAGGAGTATTGCGTTCAGGATGAGCCGGATCATAGACATCCATTCCAAGGGAGACCTTGAGTTCGATGATCCATCTCTGGATTATCCTGAAAGCTACCAGTATGAATGATACGAAAGGCGCAGCCTGAATATAGTACATCGGTATACCGAGTGCCGGGCTGACCTGCCCGCTCTCGACTGCTGACATCATGTACGAAAAAGCAAACGGTATCATATAGAAGAAAAACGCCAGCTCTATCGTGTGATTGACTACTTTGATGATCGCCTTCGTACGCCTTGAGAATCTTGCCACGAACTGTTCTATCTTGATCGAGATGCACCTCTTGCTGCAGTAACTGACGCTCAGAAATCCCGCCCATATGAACAGGTATCTCGTGAGCTCCTCAGTCCATGACAGCGAAGCCTTAAGTGCGAATCTGGAGAAGACCTGCACTCCCATGATCAGCGCCATTGCCAGCAGCAGCAGGGTCAGAAGGAATTCTTCCAGATTGTGATCAAGCCATTTTATAGCTTTTGTCATGGCTTTTTCCTTTCTTTAAGAAAACATACCCCGCCCCGGAGGGACGTATGTCGTCTGAAGCGGGGCATGTATCAGCATGTTGCTAGAGTGCTCCGTGCAGAAGAGTGAGCACCTGCTTGAGATCCTCTACTCCCATCTGTCCCGGTGCAGAAGCTTTCGCTGCTGCTCCGAAAGTCAGCGCCGAACCGAACACTTCGCCTGCAAGACGGCTGATGACGCCTGTACCTGCCATCGACATCGTGATGATCGGACGGTCAGCATACTCGTTTGCCATCTCTTCTGTTGCGGCAAGCAGAGTAAGAACGTCCTTCTTGTTCTGCGGCATAACAGCGATCTTAGGGATATCTGCGCCGAGTTCCTGCATCTTGCGGAGACGGCCTACGATGTCATCCTTTTCAGGCGTCTTGAAGAAGTCATGGTTGGATGCTACGACCTTAACGCCGGCAGCATGTGCTCCGTCGATGATCTTCTTTACGATCTCATCGCCTGTGAAGACTTCTACGTCTACCATGTCAACATAGCCTGTCTGAGCAGCTCTGATGTTGATGTCAGCATAGACTTCATCCTCGATAGCCTTCTCTCCGCCTTCCTTGGAAGTACGGAATGTCATCAGGATAGGCGTATCCCCGAGCACCTCGCGGAGGCCCTTCATAACATCCTCGAGAGCAGCGAAGTCGAATACGTTCTCGAACCAGTCGATTCTCCACTCCACTACGTCTGCAGGAAGCTTTGTGATTGCTTTTGCTTCTTCGAGGATAGCTTCCTTTGTTACTCCTACGATAGGCACGCAGATCTTCGGCATGCCTTCGCCGATAACGATATTTCTAACCTTAACAGTGTTCATTGTTTCCTTCCTTTCTGCTAAGCATGCGGGAGTACTATTTCTCTGCAGCCTCGAGCATCTTGTTGTAATTCATGTTTACGAATACACCGAGCAGGGTTCCGATTGCTGTCAGTGCGATGTTCATTACCATTACTCCGGACGGAGACATCGATGCAGCAGCTGTAAGGAGCGTGTAGTTGCACAGAGATGAAGCGATCATTACGAGGGCTGTGACTGTTCCCTTGATCTTAGGGAAGAGCATATTGCAAACGGATGTTGCGATCTGCAGAAGTCCGCCTGCTCCGAACCAGCCGAGTACGAAAGCGCCGATCTTGAGCATTCCCTGCGAAGGAGCCATCAGTACTGCGACCATCATGAGTGCACAGACTGCAGGATAGATCATTACGAATCTTACGTCTTTGATCTTGCTTGTCAGCAAAGCTGTAACAACGAGTCCGATCATGGTTCCGATAGCGTAGAATGACTGCATGATCTGCGGCTCAGCCCAGCCTGCTACATCCTTCGCGAAGTTCTGAGCGCAGTTGAGCCAGAGCTGGAATGTACCTGTGCATGTGAATCCGATGAGGATCATAGCGATGGATCCAGCCGAGAAGTTAGCATGCTTGATGCTCTGCAGAAGGCCTTCCTTCTTCTCGCCTTCCTTCTTGTCTGTATCAGGCAGAGGGAAGAAGAGGATAAGAGCCATCAGTACGAGGTAAGCAATACCAACGATGTAGAACAGCTTGTTGTAGGAAACCAGTCCGCCGGCTGTCTGTCCTACTGTGATGCCCAGGAAGAACGGCAGCAGGAACTGTGAACCGGAGATAGCGAACTTGATACCCATTGTTGCAACGCCAGGAGCCTTGTTGATGATCTCAGAAACAGCCGGATAGATTCCTGTGTCGAGGAATGAGTTAGCGATTCCGCCGACGATAGCGCAGATATAAGCGATCCTGTATCCTGCACCGCCGCCTGCGTTGAATGCCATTGCGAGTCCGATCAGATAAACGGCATACGAGAAGCCGCCGATAGCTGTCGATACTCTGCGTCCGAGCTTGTCCGAAAGAGGGCCTGCGAACGGAAGAGCGATGAGTCTTCCGAGACCGAGAGCAGCTGCGATAGCTGTAATAGCCATTGCTTCAACATTCCAGCTTGCAGCGAGTGCGTCTTTAATAACAGCCTGTCCGAGTACGGAGCATCCAATACCGTGCAGGAAGTAGTTCAGATAAAGAACTATTACACTTGGTAAATATTTTTTATTAGTCATGGTTTTTTCCTCTCATTTTCCATTTGTCATTTTTTGACATTTCATATATCACTTTAGTCGTCATAGCTGATGCCGAGAACTTCCTTCATGTGCTCGATCGGCATTGGCTTGCCTGTCCAGAGTTCAAAGCCTGCCGCACCCTGGAAGAGCATCATTCCGAGACCGTTCATGGTCTTGCATCCTACTTCCTTGGCCATCTTTCTCATCTTTGTCAGAAGACATCCGTAAGGAACGTCGACTACGATGAGCTCAGGTCTGAAGAAACTCTTGTCAGGAACTACAGAAACGTCTTCAAGCGGCTTCATGCCTGCACCTGTAGCGTTTACGAAAAGGTAGCTGTCTGCCATCTCTCTGCGAAGTGCTTCAGTATCTGCGAGATCAAACATCTGAGCCTTGCAGTTTGTGTTCTCGTTGATCTTCCTGACTGTGTCCTCTCCTACTTCATAGAACTTATCCTTGATGTTGAAGATGGAAATCTCTGCAACTCCGTCAAGAGCAGCCTGGATCTCGATTGCCGTAGCAGCTCCGCCGGCTCCTACGATCGTCATCTTCTTACCGATAGGATCGATGTCGTTATCCTTGATAGCTGCCATGAAGCCGATACCGTCTGTAATGTATCCCTTCAGGTGACCGTTATCATTGACGATTGTGTTGACTGCTCCGCAGAGTTCTGCTGCAGGGTCGAGCTCGTCGAGATACTGACCTACCAGAGTCTTGTTTGGCATCGATACATTGGATCCTCTCATCTTGAGAGTGCGAATAGCTTTAACGGCATCTTCGATCTCATCTGCGCCAACCTCGAATGCAAGGTATGCGTAGTCAGCTCCGACCTCTGCAAATGCTTCATTCTGCATAGCCGGTGAGCTGGAGTGACGGATAGGATAAGCCATGAGTCCGATGAGTTCGGTATGTCCTGTGATTCTTTCTGCCATTGTTTTTTCTCCTTTTTATGATCGTTATTCAGGCACTTTTGTATGCCTCTCCCGGAAAAGTCTCTGATTCACCACAAGCCAGAAGACAACTTTGTTAAAACAATAACTATTTCTTGTTTATATTTTAACGATTGCATCTGATAGAGTCCAATGCCATATAATGCAAAAATTGATACCTTAAAGGTATCAATCTGCAGATAAACATGGTAACATGTATTACAGGTACAAAAAGCTTTTGGCAGCACCAAGGGGGTTTAGCAATGACACTGAATCAACTCCGATACTTTCAGGCAGTCGCCAGATTGCAGAATTTCAGAGCAGCTGCAGAGGAACTGTATATCTCACAGCCTTCCCTTTCGCGTTCCATCGACGCTCTTGAAGATGAACTGGGTGTGGTACTTTTTGAACGTGCCGGAAGGGGCATAGCACTGACCGGGAGCGGAAGGCTCTTTCTTGAATATACAAACCGCATTATTGATGAATGCGATATCGCTGTATATAAAATGAAGGAAATATCTACTTCAGGAGGCCGTATCGATATAGGCTACGTCTTTCCCCTTGCCAACTACTACATTCCTCATAAAGTAAGATCCTTTCTGGATGTTCCGGGAAACGAGCACGTTACTTTCGGCTTTACCCAGAACAGGACTTCCTCAATAATAAGGGATATAAAAAGCGGTAAACTGGATGTCGGATTCTGCGCATACTCAGAGAATGAAGAAGAACTTGAATTCGTTCCGATAATCAAGCAGGAAATGGTGATCATAACATCCAATGAGCACCCTCTTGCTGAAAAGAATGAGCTCTCAATAAATGAACTGGGCCGCTATCCTGTGATCGGATATGACCGCGTTTCAGGCCTCGGAGGATACACACGCCGGCTATACCGCAGTCTGGGAATCAAGCCTGACATACTTTGCGAGTGTTCTGATGAGAACTCTATCCAGGCACTGGTCCGTGAGCAGTTTGGCATAGCGCTTGTAGCCAGGGTAGATATTCTTAATGAGAAGTATCTGAAGATACACAGCGTTTCTGATGCTGATCTCGTTCACTATGTAAACATCGCATGGCTGAAGAACCATTATCTGATGCCTGCTACCAAAAGGTTTATCGATTTCATGATCAGCGGATCCGACCTGGACTCATCATCACTAAAAGCTATAATATAAGAGGATAGTATCGGTTTTTTCTAATTGATACCTTCAGGCTATCAAAAACAGGCAGGAAAGATATTTTACTTCTGCCTGTTATTTTTTTATCATATAGATACCACAAGGCAGCAGATAACCACCGGAGGGAGTACAAAATGAAGAAGGATTATCCAAACATTTTCGAGCCGATCACAGTCAGAAGAACTGTATTCAAGAACAGAGTAGTCATGACCCCGATGGGCACCAACTACGCTGATCCGGACGGCGGCATCAACGATGATCACATCAATTATTACAGACTCAGAGCCAGAGGCGGCACGGGTCTCATCATCGTAGAGAACGTCTGCGTAGATTTCCCTACAGGCTCCAACGGAACAAGCCAGCTCAGACTTGACCATGACATGTTCATGCCAAAGCTCTACAAGCTGACTGAAGCAGTCCATAATGAAGGCGGACTCATTGCCGTACAGATCAACCATGCAGGAGCATCTGCTTCATCTGCACGCACAGGAGTTCCGACAGTTTCATCTTCGACAGTTCCGTCAAAGCTCGGCGGCGAAGCACCTCGTCCGCTTGAGAAAGATGAGATCGAAGCTATAGTTAAGAAATACGGCGAAGCTGCAAAGCGTGCTGTTCAGGCAGGATTCGATGCAATTGAGGTCCACTGCGGACATTCATACCTCATCAGCCAGTTCCTCTCCCCTATCTATAATAAGAGGACTGATGAATTCGGCGGATGCGCTGAAAACAGAGCACGTCTTGCCAGAATGGTCATCGATGAAGTCAGAAAACAGGTAGGACCATTCATTCCTATCCTCGCCAGAATCAGTGCTGACGAATTCCTTGAGGGCGGCAACAACCTCGATGACTGCCTTGAATACCTGCAGTACTTCGGTGATGAAGTAGACGTATACAACGTATCTGCTGCTCTCAACCCATCCCTGCAGTATCAGATCGACAGCAACTGCTACCCTGACGGCTGGAGAGCATACCTCGCAAAGGCTGTTAAGGAAAGATTCGGCAAGCCGGTAGTTACAATGGGCAACATCAGAAGCCCTAAGGTAGCCAACGACATCCTCGAGAGAGGCGATGCTGACTTCATCGGTATCGGCAGAGGACTGATCGCTGACCCTGACTGGGTAAACAAGGTCGAATTCGGCGAAGAGTGCGACATCAGAAAGTGCATCAGCTGCAACATCGGATGTGCAGGTAACCGTATCCAGAACAACAGACCTATCAGATGCACTGTCAACCCTGCAGTAATCGAGGGAGAAGAATACAAGAAGCTCAAGGTCAACAAGCCATGCAACGTTGTCGTTATCGGCGGCGGTACCGCTGGCATGGAAGCCGCATGCACAGCTGCGGAAGTAGGCTGCACGGCATTCCTGATCGAGAAGGCAGACCACCTCGGCGGACTCGCTTACGAAATCTCGAAGTTCCCTGACAAGAGCAGACTCAGAGACTTCCCTGATTACCTCGAGAGAAGGATCAAGAAGCTCCACAACCTGCACGTGTTCCTGAACACAGAGGCTACTCCTGAGTTCATCAGGACTCTGAATCCGGACATCATCGTGAACTCAACAGGTTCGCTGCCACTGATCCTCCCTATCCCTGGACTCAAGGAAAACGTAGGCAAGGGCAAAGTGCAGACAGTTCTCGGCGTTATCGACAATCTGGACAACTATCCTGAGGACTGCACAGGCAAGAAGGTCGTTGTTATCGGCGCCGGCGCCGTAGGACTCGATGTAGTGGAATTCTTCGCGCCTAGAGGAGCGGACACCACGGTAATCGAGATGCTGCCGTATATCGTCGGACCGGCACTCGATCCTATCACAAAGGTCAGCATCGTTGATCTGATGAATAAGTACAACGTACACCAGAGACCGTCCACAGCTCTTCAGGAAGTAAAGCCTGACTGCTTCGTGGTCAAGAATCCGGAC
>JAFRJV010000106.1 GCA_017432075.1 Mogibacterium sp.
ACTACTTTGTAGCCAAGCTTGTCGCCAACATTGAAGTTTCCGGATTCTGCATTTGGAGTCTTCGTGATGCTCAGCTTAGCTTCGGCGGCCTCTGCAGTTACTGTTGCTGTAGCTTCTACTTCTGCAGGATTATCTCCCCTCTCAGCTGTTGCGTTAGCCTTGACAACATTGACGATCTTTCCTGCATCTACGTCTGCCTGTGTCACTGTATAAGTGTATGTGAAGGTCACTTCGTTTCCAGGTGTCAAGCCAAATTTCTCGCCAGACAGATCTGCATGATCATCAGAAAGTGTGCCTTCTTTGACAGTTACATTGCCCTCGTTCTTCACGACGACTTTGTAGTTGATCGTTTCGCCTACTCCTACGCCTTCTGTAGGTTCTGCTTCCTTTGTGATGCTAAGCTTAGCCTCTGCCGCTTCTGCTGTTACTGTTGCTGTTGCCTCAGCTTCTGCAGGGTCTTCACCTCTCTCCGCTGTTGCATTAGCCTTGACTGTATTGACAATCTCACCTGCATCGATGTCAGCCTGAGTCACCGTATATGTGTACTCAAACTCTGCTGTTTCGGTCGGTGCGAGTGCGAATGTCTTATCAGCCAGGTTTGCATGATCATCGACCAGCTTGCCGTCCTTGACGCTTACATTGCCCTCGTTCTTAACGACAACTTTGTAGTTGATTGTGTCGCCTACTCCTACGCCCTCTGTAGGATCTGCTTCCTTTGTGACGCTCAGCTTAGCTGCTGCTTCCTCTGTTGTTACTGTTGCAGTTGCAGAAACTTCCTCAGGATTTTCGCCTCTCTCCGCTGTTGCATTAGCCTTTACTACGTTAACGACTTCTCCAGCATCCACATCTGCCTGTGTCACTTCATATGTATAAGTGAACTCTGCTGTCTTTCCAGGTGCAAGTGCGAATGTCTTATCAGCCAGGTCTGCATGGTCATCGACCAGCTTACCGGCCTTGACGCTTACATTGCCCTCGTTCTTAACGGCAACTTTGTAGTTGATCGTGTCGCCTACTGCTACGCCTTCTGTAGGTTCTGCTTCCTTTGTGATGCTCAGCTTAGCCTCTGCCGCTTCTGCTGTAACTGTTGCTGTTGCTGTGACTTCTGTCGGGTCTTCACCTCTTTCAGCTGTTGCGTTTGCTTTGACTACGTTCACGATCGAGCCTGCATCGACATCTGCCTGTGTAACTTTGTATGTATAAGTGAACTCTGCTGTCTTTCCAGGTGCCAGTGCGAATGTCTCAGCCGACAGATCTGCATGATCATCCACGAGTTTGCCCGCTTTGACGCTTACATTGCCCTCGTTCTTCACGACGACTTTGTAGTTGATCGTGTCGCCTACTCCTACGCCTTCTGTAGGTTCTGCTTCCTTTGTGATGCTCAGCTTAGCTGCTGCTGCCTCTGTAGTAACTGTGTATTCAGCATCATCACTGACATCTTCTCCGCTCGGGTCTTTTCCTGTTGCTGTTACCGTATTTACGATCTTGCCTGCATCGACATCTTTCTGCAGCACTTTGTATGTTGCTGTTGCTGTTGCTTTCTCATTCGGTGCAATCGTTGTCACATTAAGATCGCCAAGCTCGATTCCTTCAAGGATGTCATCAAGCTCAAGATCACTGATTGTAACATTGCCATCGTTCTCAACCTCAATAGTATAAGTGATCTCATCGCCAAGTTTTACTCCGCTATAATTCGATCCTTTTGATACTTTTATCGCTGCGTTTGCTGCTTCTGTAGTTACTGTGCAGCTTCCATCATCAGTAACAGGCTCTTCGCTCGGATCCTTTCCTGTTGCTGTTACTGTATTTACGATCTTGCCTGCGTCGACATCTTTCTGCTGTACTTCATATGTCGCTGTTGCTGTTGCCTCTTCGTCAGGTGCA
>JAFRJV010000107.1 GCA_017432075.1 Mogibacterium sp.
TCCTCCTTATGTTATTGAGTGGTTTCTATAACATAAGGGTATTGGCTGGCAGTTATGTCTGCAATGGATTTTTCATAGCCTGATGGAGATCAGGATCCGGAGTATTTGTATCCGTATCCGCTGCAACTTTCTCCGTTTTGGAGATGCAACATTCTCCAATTTGCTCTGCAACTTTTGGTAATTACATTATGCAAAAAACACATGGAAACCGTTTCAGCAAACAGTTTTGTTGCCGGTTTTGTTATCGTCATTCCACGATAAGCAGACTCCATACTTGCCATCTGAAAAGAAATGCCGCCCGTATTTCGATAAGCATCCTCTATCTCTATGCCTTTATTTATCGCCATGCGCCTTAAATCGTCTGAGCAATTCTTCACGGCATCCCGTCGCGATGTATCACCAGACACCGTCCGGAGATATGCATCGAGCAGCAATACTGCTTCATATTCTGTAAAAGGTGCCTGTCTTGCCATTTTCTATCTAACCTCAATCAATGCAATTAAAAGCTGGCAGAATGATATTCTGTCCTCTTTCTCTGATTGTTTTCTCTAACAGCGGATTAATCGAAACCTGCTGTAATATCTTAGCGTCCGTACTTTCGAGATAACCATTCTCTACCAGCATTTTCGTAATCACCTGCCTGACCTTTGTCATGGTGGTACTGCTCCATGATGCCACCCACGGATCTTTGTTTTGAAGCTCTTTAAGGTAGCTCTCCAAATCCTTCTTATCAAATGTGCTGTCCGATAATCGGTACTTAACACCAATAACATCAATCATGCAATCCATAACAATTCGATACTGCTGCATCATTGCGTATAGGCAAATCTGTTTCCCTATCTGATCTGGTTGAGTAGCAATTGCCCTTATCAATGCTTCATCTCCTAATGCATTTAATCTTCGCAGGCAAACTAATACCATCTTTCTCAAAGATTTATCTGAGGGATATTTATACAAATTTTCAGATACAATCCTGCTAATAACACTATCCTCGTTCAATCCCTGATTAAGTAGCTGGGCAGTAATTTTCATCTCGTTGTATAAGAACTGCTCTCGCGTAATAGCTGCACTATATAGGCTCTTGCTCTTCAAATTTTTGTCGGTATTCTCTCTCATTTCATACCTCTAAGGATTTTCATTCCCCATCTTTATATCCTTCATCCCCTGGTTCGAGAACTGTTTCTACAATTTCATTAATATTACAATTCAGGGCCTCACATATCTTCATTAGGACGTCTGTAGTAATATTTTCTCCCTTTCCCAGCTTGGCAAGAGACGCGGTGCTGATACCGCTAGCCTCCCTAAGCTGCTTTTTTGTCATTTCACGTTCTGCGAGTTTAATCCATAACGGTCTGTAACTGATACGCATTCCTTACCTCCATCGGATTCACTTTCCCAAATTATTACTCCGATTGCTGGGTTTCAGTATTTGTGTCTACGTCTTTATTATCTTCTTTTATCTTCTTAGCCCATGACCATCCAAATAATTCTCCTCCGTTCGCATAAAGGTCTATTACCCTCGTGTCATACAATGTTTTTGCTGTATATTCCGTAAACGCTTCAGCTTTATCAAAAGAAATGAATATCTGCTTCTTGCTCTGTACATAGAGCTGCATGATCTTATCAATAGGCAGATCAGCTACATTCTTAAAAATTAGCGAATCATGCATCAAGAACGGAAGATCCGAATTATTTAAGATGCTCATGTCAAATATAATCAAGTTCTTGTAATTATCGCCGGTACTGGTATTGGTCTCGCATTTAAACTTATAGGTTGGTTTCCCAGTCCTCGTGTTCCCGAAGTGGATCTCCGGAGCGTATTGCTCCCCGTCATAAATGAAATCATTAAGGCGTACCATTGCCTGATTGATCATGGTCTCTAACTTCTCAAGCTGGTTCTCACGGGCAGTTTCCATCTGCTCCTTGGCAGCTTTCGTCTCAGCCGCAAGTGTACGTGTGCTTTCATAGCCTTCGTTCTGTTTTCTTAAAAAGTTTATCCTTCCTCGAAGTTCAACCGTCTTATCCAAAAACTTCTTTGATACATTGGTGGGGATACCTAGCTTGCGCTGCTCATCTTCGAGTTTTCGTACCTCCTCAGTTGCCGCATCAATCAACAGTTCCAGACGACTCACCTCATCTGTCATCTCACCTGTCAGGATAGTCTGCATCTTTTTATGAAAATTCTCGATAGTCTCCAGCTTCTCAATATCCACTTCTGGAAAATACTCCTGAAGTTCAACAATGTCATCGGATGTAGGCGTAAGACCTCCTTCTAGGTTTGCTTTTACAGCATTCAACTGAGATACCAGTCGGGTACGTTTTCTTTTCAAGATGGTAATCTGCCCCTTAATCTCTGCGGCCTTGTCCAAATTAGCAGTATCCTGTGCAGCGATATCGCTGTCTTCTTTATTTGTCAGTTCTGCAAGTTCTTGTTCAAGCCTCTCGATTTCTTTTTCGTTTTCCTTAACCTGCTTCTGTGTGGTGGCGATGGTCACGATCTCGCCGATGTCTGTAGCCTGTTTACGTACTTTCTTTCTCTTATCCTTCTCCTTATAAAAATCCTCATATTCCTTCACGAGGTCATAAATTCCGAAAAGCTGCTCCAATGCCATGATTGCAAGCTCCTCAGTCTCATCACCATACTTTAAAGGTCGGCGTTCATCATAATTATCCCTGCCGTAAATTCGTGAATAACGTCCTACCAGACTTCGCCAGCTATTCTGGGCTGTCTGAATGGCATAGGATGCTCTCAAGTGTTTTCGAAAATCATCAATGTCCATCGGCTCCCCGTTTTGCTCATAATCCTGACTGCAGGGGATGACCTTCTTGGAATCTAGCGTGCTTCTCTTGTAATACTCAATCCTATCTCCAAACTTGAAAGCAAAATTGATTGTATGTGTTTTTACATAACTGACAACGTTATTGATATCGTTATCCAGATAATCATCTCCGCCAAAGCAGAAATCCAGAGCTAACAGAAATGTGGATTTTCCTATCGCATTTTCAGCCTTCTTATCTCCAAGGATAGTATTCAGTCCTTCGTGGAATCGTATCCGACCTCGCGGTACAAACTCTCCGTTTTTCTTCTCAGCAAATTTATCACACTCGATCTCATATAACATAGCGTAGTACTTCCTCTTTCTCGTCATATTCTATTTTGTGAAGAGCATAAAGGCAGTCCAACACATCAATATACTCATTCACCCCTGAAAGATTATTAATGACCTTCTGATATAGGTCATGGACTCCCATAGGCTTTTTCTTTAATTCCTTCAGTATAACCGGGAACTTACAAAGGACGCTCTCGTTATAACTGAATAGTTTATTCGGTAATAACATCAAACACCTCACATTTCTGGATAAAGTAGGAAATCACTATCTCACAGTAATCCCGTTCTTCATTTGTTCCCCGTTGCAACCAGTCTGTAAGTTCACGATAGATGGTTACTTGATCCCGTCCTTTTTCCTTCAAATCCAGATAGTTCATCTTCACCTGCTCACAGAACGGTTTGAAACGAAGTTCTCCCTCGCACCCCATCTGCTGCATTGTTTCTTGGACAATACTGAAGTAATAGTTCACATGCCCCTGTGCCTTCAGATAAAGCGAAACGTTATCCGGTTCAATCTTTTTGCGGAGCATGACTGGATTGTAGTTCAAATCAACCGGTCCATTCGGGCGCATCTTAGGTATCTTTCCTACGACCTTCCTAACACCTTCCTGAACTTTCTGGTCAGATAGCAATTCACGATCAATAGCCTGTTCAAGGAACTGTTTCTTTATTTCCTTCATCCGATGCATCGCAACCGATGACGGAAAGTTCTTATACTGTGCCGCACATTGCGGACACAACGCAATCAGATTATTTGGATCATCTGGCGATTCATCTGGATCAATAACCACCACATCAAAAAGGAGTCCGAGATGTCCGTTCTCATCGACAAATAGTGTTCGAGTACATCCATCATTCGGGCAAATACTTCCCTCTTCAGATACAAGATAAAAACCATGTTTATTCTGTGGAAAATTGGTCAATGGTTGACCTTCTGTCGGAGCAGGAAGCACAGGTGTTTTTGCCTTCCGTTTTCTTTTACCCTTTGCTGCGGTCTGAATAATTGCTTCAAATCGTGCCCCGGTCTTTTCGCCATAGTTGCTGGCATCAATATCTTCGTAGTAATCTCGGAACTTCTCACAAATCTGTTCAATAACAGAATCTGTCTCTGTTTCAACGAAATCGGCAAACCCTTTAGGATCGAGGGAATCAGCTATCTTTTTTGCCAAAAAAGTAATGTCATGTTCTCCATAAAAGTACGCCTTATACGTTCTATCCTCTGTCTCCTCTACGGGATGATCAACCTCTTTAGGAAGATAGATTGCAAGGAACATATCTTTTGTGAACTGTTCAGGCGATCTTCCGCCCTGAAAGAACGTTGAAAGAAAATGAGCGAACTCTTCGAATTCAGTTTTGTACTCCGTCTCCGGCACGTTCTTCGACTCCTTTCCCTTAAGCGTGGACAAACGTGGACAATCATGTCTGCGCTTGTTCGGCAAAAAATCCGCTTTCTGATATTGTGTGCTTAGCGTTAGTAATGATCCCGATAGGTATAGGCACGCACATTACAGATTATAGCACAAACACCTACGATGTTCAATTGAAAGTTTACCATCGCAAATCTAACGTTAGAGATGACGATTTTATCAAGCATCTCTAGTCTATGGCAAAGACGAAAAACTTCCAATCATCAGGGAGTGAGCTGACCCCGATCAAGCCAGCGCCCGAAAGCCCACTGATGATTGCACCAAGTAAACCAGACCAGTCTATAGGGCAACTGGCCATTCAGACAAACAGGAGGTTTTCCTTTGAATGGCCGTCACGACAGACTAATTGAATATCGCCATCTTGCGGATGCCTCCGCGAAATTCACAGGAGGCAAAAGATGGCCGATATCAATCTTAACCAGTACGCCGATAAAAAAACGTACAATAATCGTCCTGTACCAGAAGGACAGTTTCTTGCCCCTTTCCTTGTATCGGATTGGGCAGAGGTTAAAGCAATGAACTATCATCGCGAGAACCTTGAAACCTGGCACTTCAGCGGCATCGCCGTTTTAGTCGCCTTCACACCGGTCACGGCAGAACAGTTCCCCGGCACCATGAAGCTCTTTTGGAGTGATGTTCGAGACTATATTGCCGAACTTAAGGGTGATCCATATACTATCTCTTACGATAAGTTTTTGGAAGACATGAAAGCTGAAGGAGAAGGCGGCTATGATCCCGCCCAGACGGAATCCTTTGAGAACACCACCCTGCTCGGAATGATCATTGATGATCTGATCCGTGAAGTCGGTGAGAAAAATCCTCGCTACGGTCGTATTCTTAATCTCATCAAGCAGGAATACACCAAGGGCGAAATCCTTGATGCGCTTCTCTCGGAATATGGCATCAAGAAAACCCAGGCATATTCCGAAATCAAAGCAGCTCAGAAGCTGGCTAAGGATCTCTACTATGCCGACTAACACAGACCGGCACAAATGAAAGAAGCAGCGATACTGGAACTATCTCCGGTACCGCTGCTTTGCTGTGTGCCATTATATTCGATTTTATCTCTTAGACGGTCTGCCCTGCATCTGCCACCTGTCATGACTCTGTATGCTCCGGACAGCCTGCTTTAAGCTATTCGCACGACCGTGCTGGTGATATGGATGTGATGCCTTATGCTTATGGAAAATGATACATGTCCCCGGTGTCGGATACTCCGGATTATGAATAAACCAGAAGTGCCCTGTATTCCGGCTCATAATCGTCACATCAAAAGCATCTGTAAAGATGATGGAGAAATACTTTGGATCCAGAACGGAAAGTTCATTCGCATCAAACATAGACCTTCCCCCTCTCCTGATCCTTAGCATATTCTGCCTGCCGCTCTGCCACAAACTGTGCGTGGAGCTTTTTCTTTTCCTTCAGAAAACGTTCATGCAGCCTTCTGGTCTCTTTCTCCATAAATGCCTTCACTGCCTCGATCAGCTCCGCTCTTGCAGTGTCCAGGCTGATGATGAGCTTACCATCCTCGCACTTGACCAATACCGGATCTCCGATATGGAAACCGGCAGCCTCCAGCCACTGTCCCATCAGCCGGATCGCCGGAACGGATTTGTAGTTGTATCCGCTCTGTGCGCAAACCTTCAGTTCCCGTTCGTTTTTCTTTGCCATGTGTTTGTCCTCCTTTTTCAATCGTTTGGCTTGAAACAAAACAAGCTGCAGATCTCGGATCACTTCCGCATCTGCAGCTTATCTATTCAAATTCCTATTCGATTGTGAGGCTGAACTTTAAGTGGTAGAATTCTTCCCTTCGTTCTTGATGCGGTAGTAATCTTCCATCTCCACATCAAGCGTAATATAGGATTCTTTCTTTGGTCTTTGGGTGTTGCTCAAGAGGCACACAGTCTCCACATGTTTTGTCATTGGGAAATTGTCATATGCCTTTATGGATCTTATCTCGTAACCGTTAGCACGAAAACTGTCAAGATTAATGCAGAGTGTCTTCGGGTTGCAGCTGACATACACTATCTCGTCAATGCCATATCTGCAAAGCATCGCGACTGCTTTGTCATGGATACCAACCCTTGGCGGATCCACAACGATCACATCCGGTTTCTTCGGTATCTCATCCAGTTTTTCTTTTACATCTCCGCAAATGTAATGGCAGTTGGAGATGCCATTTAGTTCTGTATTTGAACGTGCGGCCACGATGGAATCTTCCACAATGTCTATCCCATACACATCTTTTGCCTTTGATGCCATGAGCTGGGATATCGTACCTGTACCACAGTAAAGATCGTAAACGGTTTTTCCGCTTACATCCGGCACTACATCCAGCACGTCACTGTAAAGTCTTTCGACCGCATCGATATTGGTCTGGAAGAAAGCAAATGCCTTTACTTTAAACTTCAGTCCCAGGATCTCCTCGTCGTAGTAATCACGTCCCCACAGTACTTTATGGCCCTCATCGATAACGGCATCAGCGAGGCTGTCATTAAGAGTCCTCATGATCCCGACGATCTTCATATCGCCTGTATCAAGTCCCAGCAGCATGTCACGGAATGCTTCTTCATCGAAGAAAGCATTCGCTCCGTTTGCTTCACCGTCGCTGGCCGTCACAATGTTTACCAGCAGCTCTCCGGTCCTGACACCGCATCTTACGACAAGATTGCGAAGCAGACCCGCATGTGTCTTGCGGTGATAAGGTCTGTACCCTTTGGAACGGCAGAATTCGAGCACAGCACGAAGAACTGTGTTAAATTGACCCGGTACCAGCTGGCATTCGTCTGTCGTTATTATCGACATCCAGCGGCCTTTGTAGTGCATACCGAGCTCCAGCTCTCCGCCTTTCTCAAGATCGCCGAAAGTGTACTCCATTTTGTTTCTGTAGCCGCCTGTGCAGATGGCCGGCTCCATACCGAGGTATACGGACTCGTCGATATCATGTTTATCGAGCAGGCGTCTTACCGCTTTATCTTTCTGTCTGTATTGCTCAGCATAATCTGTGCCCTGATAAATACAGCCGCCGCAATGTTCGGCGGCCGGGCAGATCTTGTCAGAATATAAAAGTTTTGTATCTTTCAGATCCATATCTATTTCTTTCCTTTGGTCATGATCCAGGAAGTAGCAAAAATAACTCTTCTAAACGGGGTATCACCGCCATCCCGCATATCGATTGGATCGGCGTACCTTTTTACCCAGCGGAGAAATAATACTTTTTCACAGAAGAAAAAAGCCAGCGCATGAAAATAGATCTCACGCGCGATCTGCAGTTCGCTCATGCCGCGGAGTCTCCCCTCTGAAAGGATCTTACAGGCTGTCTCCATGCATATCTCTTTGCTGAGGAATTCTTTTTTTACTCTTATTGAAAGTGTACTCATTACTTATTACTGTAGTATTTTGAATAGAACTCGGTTTTATACTCCGTGAAGCGGTCTTCTTCGATCGAAGCCCTTATGTCTTCGCACATATGTGACAGGAACCTTAGATTATGTTCAGAGAGCAGCATATGTGAAAGAGTCTCTCCTTCCCTGAACAGATGTCTCAGATAAGCCCTGCTGTAATTTCTGCATGTATAGCAGTCGCACTCCGGATCGAGAGGTCCGAAATCCCTTGCAAACTTCGCGTTCTTGATGCTTAAGCGGCCCTGACTTGTCATGGCCATTCCGTGACGGGCTATCCTTGTAGGTTCCACGCAGTCGAACATATCAACACCGTGCTCTACAGCTTCGAAAATATAGTCAGGTGTTCCTATACCCATTACATAACGCGGTTTGTTCTCAGGAAGAAGGTCAGGTGCATATTCAAGCACTCCAATATACTCTTCTTTTGTTTCGCCGACAGAAATGCCGCCGATAGCGTAACCCGGAAGGTCAAAATCAACTATGGCTGCAGCACTCTTCTCCCGGAGGTCTTTGAAGAATCCGCCCTGCATTATGCCGAAAAGAGCCTGTTTCTCTGTATTTTTGTGAGCATTGATGCATCTCTCCAGCCAGCGCGTAGTCATAGCCTGCGATCTTTCGATATATGCATAGTCCGCATCAGGCGGTGCGCACTCATCGAAAGCCATCATGATATCCGAACCGAGATCTGTCTGTATCTCTATGGATTTCTCCGGTGTGAGCATGTGCCTGCTTCCGTCTATATACGACTGGAATTTCACACCCTCTTCCGTGATCTTGCGCATGTGGCCCAGGCTGAACACCTGATACCCGCCGCTGTCGGTGAGTATTGGTTTGTCCCAGTTCATGAACCTGTGAAGTCCGCCTGCTTCCCTTATTATGTCGCTGCCGGGTCTGAGATAAAGGTGATAGGTGTTGCCCAGTATTATCTGCGCTCCGGTCTCTTCGACAGATTCAGGCTTCATTGCCTTCACGGTGGCTTGTGTCCCTACCGGCATGAATACAGGAGTCTCTATGACGCCATGAGGAGTGGTGATGCGGCCTCTTCTTGCCTTGGTCCTTGCATCCTTATGAAGTAATTCGAAAATAAGTGCGGAATTGCCCATGGTGTTCTCCTATTTGATCAGCATCGCATCGCCATAGCTGAAAAATCTGTATCTCTCCTGTACAGCGATCTCATATGCCTTGAGTATTTCCTCCCTGTCATAAAGGGCGGATATAAGCATGAGAAGTGTTGACTTCGGCAGATGGAAATTCGTGATGAGTGCATCCACTATCTTGAATTCATATCCGGGATAGATGAAGATCCCTGTTGAAGTCTCTCCTGCTCTGACCCTGAAGAGCTTATTAGCAGATCCTTTTCCGGAAAACGGCTGGAATGGCATCCCTGCCATGCTTTCAAGCGTTCTTGTGGATGTTGTTCCCACGGAAATGATGCGTCCGCCCTGCTCGATCGTATCGTTGATGATCGCAGCGTTCTCTTCGTCTATGGAGCACTCCTCAAAATGCATCTTATGATCTTCGATATTATCTACCTTTACAGGCCTGAATGTGCCGATACCCACATGAAGAGTCACATAGGCTATGCGCACTCCTTTTTCAGCAGCCCGGGCAAGCAGCTCCTTCGTGAAATGAAGTCCCGCAGTCGGGGCTGCTACTGATCCGTCGATCCTGCTGTATACAGTCTGGTACATCTCCTTGTCATCATCTGTCGCGGCTCTTGTGATATAAGGAGGCAGCGGCATCGAGCCGATCTCCTCAAGCCTTTCCATGAAAATGCCGTCGTACTCGAACTCAACCAGCCTTGTCCCGTTGTCTTTGTCATGAAAACCGAGAACATGTGCCAGGAAAGACTGCTCTATGCCGTTAACAAGGGTATAACCTTCTTCGGGAGCCTCACTTCCGGCAGGAACAGTATCAGTCTTACCGGCAAGAATAACGGTATCGCCTTCGTGGAGTCTCTTTCCCGGTTTTACCAGGCATTCCCACCTGTCTCCCTCTATACGCTTTATGAGCAGAAGCTCGATATGCGCACCTGTTCCCTGTTTCAGGCCGTACATCCTTGCAGGAATGACTCTTGAGTCATTGAGTACAAGGCAGTCGCCCGGGTTTAAATAATCTAATATATCGTAAAAATGACGGTGTTCAACCGTCTTTTCACGTCTGTCGAGGACCATCAGCCTGCATCCGTCTCTCTGCTCGAGCGGAGACTGAGCTATGAGTTCCTCAGGAAGATAATAATCAAAATCGTCAAGTCTCATTATTCAATATCCATCCGGAGCTGTTCTGTCTCAGGCTCTTTATAAAACCCCATCAGCCCCATGTGTTCATATGCAGCGCGTGATGCTACTCTTCCCTTTTGCGTTCTGTAGATCAGGCCTGCCTGTATCAGATAAGGCTCGTTGGCATCTTCTATCGTGACCCTCTCTTCGCCTATTGCAGAAGCGATGGTCTCGATACCTACCGGTCCGCCGTTGAACCCCTTTATTATAGTTGTAAGAATGTCTCTGTCGAGTTTTTCAAGGCCGAGTTCGTCAACTCCCAGAGCGTCAAGCGCCTTCATGGTGATATCAATGTCGATATTTCCGTCTGATATTACAGATGAGAAATCCCTGACGCGCTTTATAAGTCTGTTTCCTATACGCGGAGTGCCTCTGGAACGCCTTGCGATTTCGTCAAGTGACGCTTCATCAATAGAGGCATCGAGTACGTTCGCAGTTCTCCTCAGGATCTCCTTGATCTCAGCAGGAGTGTAGAATTCAAATTTCTCCACGATACCGAATCTGTCCCTCAGAGGTCCGGAAAGGCTTCCTGCGCGTGTTGTTGCTCCGATAAGAGTGAACTTCGCAATGTCTATCCTCAGCGACCTTGCCGCAGGACCTTTGCCGATGATGATATCGAGCACATAATCTTCCATTGCGGAGTACAGTACTTCTTCGACTGAACGGTTGAGTCTGTGGATCTCATCGATGAAGAGGACGTCATTGTCGTTCAGATTTGTAAGGATCGCCGCAAGGTCTCCTGCCCTTCCAATGGCCGGTCCGGAGGTTATCTTTATATCGACTCCCATCTCATTTGCGATGATGCCTGCAAGTGTGGTTTTGCCGAGCCCCGGAGGACCGTAAAAGAGTACGTGATCCAGAGGCTCTCCTCTCATCTTGGCTGCCTCGATGTATATTGACAGATTGTCTTTGGCGGCTGTCTGCCCGCAGTATTCACTCAGATACTGCGGTCTGAGAGTCATCTCGCCGGCAAGCTCGCCTGGTGTTGCTTTTGTCTGTGTTACTCTGTTATCCATCTTTTATATCATTGCTTTACAGCAGGAACTTCAGTGATTTCTTTACATATTCTTCAGCGCTGAGGTCTTCATCAGGCACTGATGCAACAGCCGACTCGGCCTCTTTCTTGCTGTAGCCGAGTGTTGTGAGTGCTATTACAGCTTCTCCTCTTTCTCCGCTTCCAGGTGCAGCAGCAGGTGCGATTCCTCCGCTTATGTCAGCTCCGTCGAACGGCAGTACTGACACCTTGTCTTTCAGCTCAAGGATGACTCTTTCGGCGGTCTTTTTACCTACCCCCTGTGCCATGGAGATCGATGCGGCATCTCCGGAAGAGATCACGGCTTTTATCTGATTAGGTGTACCGATTGACATGATCGCAAGACCGGCTTTAGGTCCTACGCCCTTAACAGTTATAAGCTGCTCAAAAAGTGCGAGCGCATCAGCATCAGCAAACCCGAAGAGTGCCATTCCGTCCTCTTTGACCTGCATATATGTATATACGCAGACTTCCTCTCCCTCGCGCGCAGTAAGAAGGCTGCTGGTATCGGATACGTTTACCCTGAAGCCTATGCCACCGGAAGTCTCGATAATCATGGCGCCTGATTCGTAATATAGATATTGACCTCTTAAAAATCTGATCATCTGTCTGTTTCCCTTTTATCTGTTTATGAAAAGCTCAGCGCCTCTGCAACGCAGCCAGTCTGCCGCCCGCATGATGTGCATGACATATGGCAGCAGCAAGTGCGTCGGCAGTGTCGTCAGGTTTTGGCACCTCGTTTAGATTGAGGATCATCTTGACCATGGTCTGCACCTGCTTTTTGTCAGCTCTGCCATAACCCGTCAGAGATGATTTTATCTGAAGCGGTGTATATTCCGATATCCTGATCCCGGCTTTTGCGCACGCAAGAAGCGCCATGCCTCTTGCCTCTCCTACCATGATAGCCGTTGTTGCGTTGGTGTTGTAGAATAGTTCTTCTACAGACGCTTCCTCAGGCTTATACTCTGCGATGATGCTGCTGAGTTCATCGTATAAGACCATCAGCCGCTCCTCGTTGGGAGTATGTGCTTCGGTAGTGATAGAACCGTAAGCGACAGGCGTAAATCTGCTTCCTTTATAGTCTACTATCCCGTAACCCATAATGGCGTAACCAGGGTCGATTCCAAGTATCCTCATGCATTGGATTTTACCATTATTGAGGCATATTGTCTATGTTCGTTTTTTGTTCTTTTTTGCCTTGTGTCCCTTTAGTCACGTTTGATTTTACCGCAAAACAGAAGCTGCACGGTTTTCGGCATATTCAGGTCTGAAAGCAGCATTATCATCACTTTTTTCTTTATTTATGCATTACAGCGTATTTTTATGCTATAATATTCGGGAATACGTACGCCATTGATTGGAGGCAGACATGAGACTATCAAGACAGAATAAAATACTGGAGATCATCAAGACGCATGAGGTGGAGACCCAGGATCAGCTGCTTACTCTTCTGAGAGAATCCGGGTACAGCGTAACACAGGCTACGGTATCCAGAGACATACGCGAACTTCAGCTCGTTAAAGGCCAGGGCAAGGATGGAAAATACAGATATACTTCAGGAAATTACGAGAACCGTCCTATCTCTGATCGCTTTAAAAAGATCTTCAGAGAGACCACCCTTTCATATGCCTGTGCTCAGAACCTTATCGTAGTTAAGACTCTCCCGGGATGTGCAGGTGCCGCCGGCGAAGCGATCGACACTCTCAGTCTGGAGCATATGGTCGGTTCGGTCTGCGGTGACAACACCATGCTTGTAATTGCAGATAAAGAAGAGAACGTTCCGTATATCACTGCTGAATTCGATAAAATACTCAACACCAACGAATAATTCCAATGATCGACCGTATTGAAATAAACAATTTCGCGACTATCGAGCACCTGTCGTTTGATCTTGGTGCAGGTCTTAATGTGATAACCGGTGAGACCGGTGCAGGAAAGTCAGTGCTGATAACCGCTGTCAGCACTGTTTTAGGTGACAGAGCCGATACAACAATGGTTCGTACCGGCACAGGCAAGGCATTTATCCAGATCGCAGGAACCAAGGACGGTGAGGATGTTGTCATTTCGCGAGAGATACTGTCAGGCGGCAAGTCCGTCTCCAAGCTCAACGGAGAGATGGTTACATTGGGTCAGATCAAAAATTTCTGCCGAGACTGGATCGATATACACGGACAGTACGACAATCAGCAGATCCTGGATCCTGAGAATCACATCCGTATCACTGACAGCTTCCACAGCGAAGTGCTGACACCTGAGCTCGAGAAACTTCGCACCTGCTATGACGATTACAAAGCAGCTCAGAAAGAATACGAATATCTGCTGAAAGCTGAGGCAAATGCCGTCAGACAGCAGGATTACTATAAATTTGAGTACAAATTCATTCAGGATCTCGGGCTTTATGCAGGCGAAGACGAAGAGCTTCAGGATCGCCTGGCGATGATGAAGAACAGCTCAAGGATATTCCAGAGCGTGAAGTCTTCGTATGACCTGCTTCAGGGCAACGGCTATGAAGGCGGGCCTTCCCTTCTTGACGATCTCGGCAGAGTTGCTTCCGACCTTAGTGAAATAGGCAGTTACAGCGAACAGATATCCACCATGGCTTCCCAGGCATATGACGCGTATTATTCGCTTGAAGATATCTCTTTGGGTCTGCGCGACCTCCTCTCCTCCCTCAATTTCTCCGAGCAGGATATGGACGAGGTATCAGGCCGCCTTGCTGTTATCGAGGACGCTAAGCGCAAGTACCGCAAGTCAGTTGAAGAGATCCTCGAATTCAGGGACGAGCTTCGCAGCAGACTTGATATGATGCAGAATTTCGACAGTGAAAAGAAGCGGCTTGCAGAAGCTGCACATAAAAAATATGCCGCGCTTGAAGCTCAGGCTGAACATGTGAGTGAACTGAGGAAAATAATCGCAGGCAGGCTGGAGTCTGCTATAGTAAAAGAACTTCAGGATCTTGAATTCGCGAATTCCGAATTCCGGATCGATATCAGTAAGCTGGATGAGATCGGTCCCCTGGGATTCGACAAAGTGGAATTTCTGATCTCAACTAATCCGGGTGAACCTCTCATGCCTCTTACAAAGATTGCTTCAGGCGGTGAGATATCAAGAATAATGCTTGCTTTCAAGCATATTATCGGTGAGACCGACCGTGTGGAGACCATGATCTTTGATGAGATCGACACAGGAATAAGCGGACATACAGCACTTGTAGTCGGCAGAAAGCTCGCAGGGATCGCAGATCACAGACAGATCATATCAGTCACCCATCTTCCGCAGATAGCAGCTTATGGTGACGATAATTATCTTATCAGCAAGTCGATCGACAATGACAAATCCTACACGAATATCGATCATCTTGACGCTGAGTCGAAGGTGCGCATGATCGCAGCGCTGTTCAGCGGCTCCTCCGATAGTGAAAATGCCCTTCAGGCTGCCCGTGAACTGATCGCTTCTGCTAAATAAAAAAGCCTGCCTCATGGGCAGGCCGATATCGCTATCAACTCCAGGGCAACATCCTTATCGATGTTGCCGCTTTTTATGTCTCTGTCTGTGTTATACAGCTCCGTAAGTATCTTTCCGATGCGCCTTTTGCTGTACCTGCCTGCAGCATTGAACGCACGCTTGAATCTGAATTCGTTCACGCCTGTCTTCTTTGCCATCTGCGAAATACTGTAACCTTTTTCATTCAGTTCAAGAGCATCATACATGATCTCAAACTGTTTGGTCAGAAGAGCAAGGACAGCCATCGATCCATCCTCGTCCCTTATGATGGCTTCAGCTATAGCAAGAGCTTTACCGCGGTCTCCGGCAACCAGCGCATCTACCAGACCGAACACGAACCTGTCGCTGTCTCCGATCAGTATCTCTTCTATGAGCTGTACGCCTACGGAATCTCCGCTGCATGCCTTTACGATTTTATCGATGTCTTTCTCAAGCTGTGCAAGATCGTACAGGCTTCCTTTGTTATAATAGCCCGTGACATCTATCATATGCTCCAGTTCACGTCTTGCGATCATCTTGCCTGCCTTATGGACACGCTTGGTTATAAACGCCTTTAGATCAGCGCGCTCCAGACGGGCAAATTCATATGCTCCGCAAGCCTTTGCCAGCTTCTTTCCATATGCTGTGAGATCCGGCGAGAACCTGCTCTCTACAACGAATATGACTACAGAGGAATCCTGAGGCTGTGCAGCAAAGTCCAGAAGCTCATTGGCGTTTACATCTGCGGACTTTCTGAATAGCGGCAGATAATTGCGCACTACAACAACTCTCCTCTCGGAGAACATCGAATACGCCCTTGCCTGAGCCATGATATCCGCAGCAGTTACCTGCTCCCCTTCAAGGTGGATCAGATCGATATCCCTGGCGGCTTCATCAACGTAGTCGTTCACGATGCTTTCGACAGCCCAGTTCATCAGAAAATCTTCCGCACCGTAGAAAAGCAGAACATCCTTCAGTATTCCTTTTTTCTTATCATTTGCAAAGTCTTTGTATGCCATATGGTTTTCCGTCTTCAGTCAACGCAAACATTATACCACACCCCCGCGCTTCCAATCATCCGGCATTATACACATGCGTTTGTTTAAAAAAGTCGACGGAGATTTGGCCGTCATGGATGTCTATGCCAACTGCTCCGGAAACATCGGTGCGAAATACTTTGATGCCGCGGTCTTCAAGTCGTTCGAGCGTCTGTTTATGCGGATGGCCGTAGAAGTTATTGCGGCCGCATTGTATTACTGCTATACGCGGTTTTGCGGCATCGAGAAATGCTTCACTTGAGCTGGACTTGCTGCCGTGGTGCGCTACCTTCAGGATATCGCATTCAAGGGTATCGGTACCTTCATAGTATCTGACCATCTTCTGTTCGTCCTCTTCAAGGAGATCGCCTGTAACCATGATCTTAACGTCTTTGTAGTGGATCATGTAAACAGTGTTGTGCTCATTCGGGTCGTCGGCTGCCATCGGCTCATCTGATACCTCGACCGGCCATATCACATCTATGTATACTTCATCTGTTATATCCAGCTTTGTATCAGGGTTTATGTAATAGATTTTTGATGGATCGGGATATATCTCCGTTTGTTTGTCCTGATCGTCTGAAGATGCTGTGCCGGTGATCCTGTAGTCAGCCGGTATGCCTATAGCGCCTACCGGAAATATTTCTGATAGTTCTGCTATTCCTTTGTAATGATCAGCATGCAGATGTGTTACAAGGGCGATGTCTGCTGCGTCGGCGCCGCTGTGCATCAGATACGGCATCAGTATGCTTTTCCCGACATTGTAACCTTCCTTATCCCCATCGTTCCCGTATGTAGTCTGACCGCCTCCATCAATGAGAACATCGTGGTCTTCAGCTCTTATATGAACACAGTCTCCCTGGCCGACAGCAACAAATACGATCTCGTCATCAGATATCGTGTCATAAAGGCAGGAGAACAGCATCGTCAGCGGAAGCATAAGCAGTATCCCCTGCTTTATTATCGCCTTAAGGTCTTTTCTCAGGAGCATTATTCTTGTCCATTCAGACGCAAGTCCGAAAACGATCATATATATCACGATCATCACAGCTGCACCCGGTCCGGCGGTCCTGATAGAAAAGCCGCCTCCAAAGTTAAGTATGTGATTGATTTTTATTACTGCATAGGAAATCAGCTCTGCAAGATCTACCCCTGTCTGAGGAACTCTCATAACAGCAACTTCAAGCATGAGCATGATAATGCAGAGAGGTACAAGAACCGAAGCGAGCATAATGACCGGAACGTTTATCAATATCGACAAAGGATTGATCCTGCAGTAGGAGTATGCGATCACGGGTAAAGTGCCGATCTGGACTGCAAGCATCACCGCTATCGCCTCACCTGTCACTGCGCTTATCGGTCCGGTAAGGAATGCTATCCCGCACAGTGCAAGAAAAGACAGCTGGAAGCCTGAGTTGAAAAGCTGATATGGCTGAAAGGTCAATATAAGGAATGCAGCAAGGCTTATGGAAGTCAGAAGATCGGAGCGCCTTCTGAGATGTGTTGAAAACAGGCTGATCGTCATGACGATACAGGCCCTTACCGTTGCCGGGCTCCACATTGTCATTTCGCCGTAGAGGATTATTACTGCAATGATCAGCATCGATACCGGCAGCGTTCTTTTTCGTGATGTCATAAACCGCAGCAATCCGTAAAGGAATCCTATATGTAGGCCGCTGACTGCAAGGATGTGTCCGGTGGAGTTGTTATTGAATTCCTCGATGATATCTTCATCTATTTCAGATTTGTCGCCAAATATCACCCCGCGTATGAAGCCCTGCGTTTCATCATCGAATCTTTTGATGAACGTTTCTCTTGAACTATACAGAAAACGCCTGATACCTGCGTTCAGTGAAGATCCTGTATCGGTCACTTCAAGGATATATGCCTTGAATCTTATGGTGACCCCCTTGCTTTTCATGTACAGGCTGTAGTCAAAACAGCCGGGATCATCAGCTGACGGGATCTCCGAGTATTCCCCTCCTGCTTCGATAGTTGAACCGATATATCCGCCTGCGCAGCTTCCGAATGATCCTGCAGTACTGAGTCCTGCATGTTCTGCTGAGTATTGTGCCGCGTGCTCATCCAGTGTCACAAGTATCTTTGCCGGACCTGCATCGCTGTTACGGATGACAAACTGCACTTTTTCGTCTTTTACGGACACTGATGTGACCCGTCCTATGACATGGTTCTTTTCAGGAACGTATGATAAAGCCTCCTGATATGACAGGAATCTGAATGAGAAAAGCAAAAATCCGGCCAGGAAAAAAATCAATAATATTGTTTTCTGCTTTTTGAGCATCTCCTTTCGTATGTTCAGGTGCTTCTCACTGCAGGCGGTACCGGACATGCTTTCCCTCTTCCGGTACGCGCAGTTCGTACTGTCGGGATCAGTAAAAAATACAGCGGCAAAAACAGCAGTGCAGAAGCCTGTCGATTCAAGTATCTGCGATCTTTCAAAAACAAAAAAACCGGCAGCGATACCGGCTATGTAAAGCAATGTATATAAAGCCAACCTTCTTCTCAGCATGACAGGTATCTCCTGCAGCTGATTCTACCGTGCTTTGATTCTTGAAGCTGTACAGTTTTTGAGGTGTAAAAAATGACGGAATTCATGTGAAATCCGTCATTTTAAGTGCTTGTTATCTGACAATTCTCTATGCTAAGCCTTTATGGCTTTGATCTCGGCAGTTCTGTCAGCTGCCTTGAATACGGCCGATCCGGCAACAATCATGTCTGCGCCGGCATCCTTTACGAGGTGGGCGTTGGCCGATCCTATGCCTCCGTCTACGGAAATCACATAATCAAGTCCGAGCTCTTCTTTCTTTGCTTTGTAATATGCGATCTTAGGAAGGCTGCTGTCCATGAATTTCTGTCCGCCGAATCCCGGTTCAACAGACATAACGAGGATCTGATCTATATCCTTCAGATATTCATCAAGTACCTCCGGTGCTGTACCCGGCTTTATTGAAACGCCGGTCTTTGCTCCGGCTTCCTTTATGTGTCTCAGAGTGTGAGCCAGATCGTCACAGGCCTCGTAGTGCACCGTAATGAATTCGGTCTTCGGAGTAATGAAGTTTTCGATATATCTGTCAGGATCCCAGATCATCAGATGGATATCGTATGGCACTGTGGTTATATCGTTAAGGCTTTTCATTACAGCCGCGCCAAAACTGATGTTTGGTACGAAAGATCCGTCCATGACGTCTATATGCAGATAATCGATACCTCTGTCGCATATGTCTTTTACATCCTCTCCCAGTCTGGCGAAATCTGCTGCCAGTATTGAAGGTGCTATTTTTGCCATTTCTTTACCTCCTCGGTCATTGATAAATATGACTCATATCTTGAAACGGATATGCTTCCCTGCTGAAGTGCTTCCTTTACGGCGCACTCCGGCTCGTTGATGTGCATACAGTCCGAATACCTGCAGTTTCTGTTGAGTTCCCTGAATTCCGGGAAAAGGTCCCTTACAGTCAGTGGTTCTACAGCCGGCATGTCCAGCGATGTGAATCCCGGTGTATCGTAGAGCATCGTCCCATCAGACAGAGGAAATATTTCCACATGTCTTGTTGTATGTCTGCCGCGTCCGGTCTTGCTGCTTATGCGTCCTGTAGCTGCCTTGAGGAGTGCCTCTTCGGCTTCTTCTATGCCCGGCTCCCCGGCATGGAGAAGGTTCGTTATCGTTGACTTGCCGACTCCCGATGGTCCGGCAAGAGCCACTTTCTTTCCGCTGATCATCTCCCTCAGCCGGTCGATTCCCTCACCTGTTATACCATTCACGCTTACCGACGGATATAACGGTGAATAAACAGAAAGCGCTTCAGCAACCGCTTCCTGTCCTGCAAGGTCAGCCTTGGAAATGCAGATCACAGGGTCTATACCGGCCAGCTCGCAGCCTGCTATAAGCTTGTCTACTACCGGATAATTTACGGCCGGCTGTACTAACGAAAACACGACCACCAGGATATCCAGGTTGGATACCGGTGGTCTTGTCATATAATTCTTTCTCTCCTTCACGCGATGGATGACGCACTCGCCATCTTTGTCGTTTTCGTCAATATCAAAATCAACGATGTCGCCCACGTAGATGAGTTCTTTATTTCTTTTGAGATTTCCGCGTGCTTTGCCCATGACGACAGATTCGCCATCATATACAAAGTAGAATCCCCCTATACCTTTGACAACAGTTCCTGTCATATTCGATCCGTTCCGTTAACCGTTGCTGTTGTCATTATCGGTATCTTTGTCACCGTTGTCGCCGTTGATTTCAACGTTGATCAGCGGCTGCTCTTCAGGTTCCGGTTCTGGCTCCGGTCCGGAACTTACCTGCAGATCGATCGATGTTCCCTTATCAAGCTGCGAATTTGCCTGATACTGCTGATATATTACATATCCCTTTCCGATCGTGGAATCATAATCGTAGGTAATGTTTCCGACTTTGAATCCTGCTGCTTCGATTGCTTTCTTCGCATCCTTGAGTGACATTCTGGTAACTGAAGGGACGATCGCCTTTTCAGTTCCCTTACCATCAGATACTACGATATCCACAGCGCTCTCTTTATCGAGAGTCGAACCTGCAACAGGAGTCTGCTCAAGCACCATGCCGGCTTTCTCATATGACGTTACAGTCTTGACATTTCCAAGCACATAGCCATAGCTCTTGAGGTAGTTTTCTACATCCTCCTCCTGCATGCCGATAACGCTCGGAACAAGGCCCTCTTTATTACCTTTGGAAACATTGATGGTTATCGTGCCTTCCTTAGGCATCTCGACGCCCGGAGCAGGGTCCTGCTGGCATATCCTTCCTTCTGCATACTCAGAGGAATAGATGTCGTTGCCCTGTTTTACCTTGAAGCCTTCAGCTTCAGCAAGTTCCTTTGCCTCATCAAAGGTCTTGTCGAGCAGGTCAGGCGCAGCCTTTGTCGGCGAGAATACTCCCATCTGCCATGCGGCATAACCGCCGGCTGCAGCACAGAGCAATAAAACTACTGCAATTATTATCGCTGTTGTTTTTCTGCGTTTTTTCTTCCTGTCGCGTTCCCTGGCCTCTACAACTTCTTCGATGTCCTTCTCCAGATCCTGTTTACGCTTGTTACGTTTTTCGACGACCGTGGTCGACTCAAATATCGAATCCGGTGCGATCGCCGTAACGAAAGAAACATTGTCGAGATCCTGAATAAGCTCATCAGCGTTCGCATACCTGTTGGTCTGGAACTTGCTGGTTGCTTTCATCACGATTCTTTCGAGCGCAGGCGGTATGCTTGGCTCCAGCTCTCTAGGAGGTACTATCTCCTCGTTGATGTGCTTGAGAGCGACCGTTACAGGATTGTCTCCGTCAAACGGCACCTTACCTGTAAGCATCTCGTACATTACGATACCGAGCGAATATATATCTGAACGCTCATCTACGTAATTGCCCCTGGCCTGTTCAGGCGAGAAATAGTGAACGGAACCGACGATCTTGCTTCCTGTCGAAAGAGTGGCGTCATTTACCGCCCTTGCGATACCGAAGTCAGCCAGTTTGACCACTCCGTCGTTTGTCACCATAATGTTGTGAGGCTTTACGTCTCTGTGTATGATCTTATTCTTGTGAGCTATCCTCAAAGCTGAAGCGACCTGTTTTGAAATGTCGATCACCTTGCGGTAATCCATTGGTGCTTCCTTCTCAATGATCTTATTGAGAGTGTCGCCCTCGATGAGCTCCATTACTATGTAGTTGATGTTGCCCTCACGGCCGACATCATAAACGCCCACGATATTCGGGTGAGAAAGACCCGCAGCAGCCTGCGATTCTCTTTTGAAATTCTCAACGAATGTCGCGTCTTTTGTAAACTCCGGTCTTAAGATCTTGACGGCAACAAAGCGGTTAAGGAGTTTATCCTTACCCTTATATACGACAGCCATACCGCCGTCGCCGATCTTCTCCAGGAGCTCGTATCGCCCGGATAGTATCCTGCTTGCCATGCTTAATCCTCCAAATCGATGCAGATCACGGAAATGTTATCATTTCCGCCATTTTCGTTAGCCATATAAACCAGGTCCTCTGCGCAGACCTTCATGTCGTCATACCTGTTGAGCACTGCAAGAATAGTGTCATCATCGACTTCATCGTAGAGTCCGTCACTGCAGAGAAGGATGCGGTCGCCTTTTTCTATAGGAACGCTGAAGCAGTCAGGTTCGTTGTTGGCGTTTGCACCTATCGCTCTTGTGATGACGTTCTTGCGTGCGTGGAGATGGGCTTCATCCTTCGTAATGGCACCCATCTTTACAAGATCATTGACATATGTGTGATCGTCAGTGATCTGCTGTATCATGTCGCCGTGAGCAAGATACACCCTGCTGTCGCCGACATTGGCGACATACATCTCGTCGCCTCTTATATATGCGAATGTAAGCGTTGTTGCCATGCCGCCGTACTGCGGTTTGGCCTCAGACAGCTTGATAATGAACTGATTGACATAGTTGACGGCAGCTCTGAAATATCTGAAAACTTCGTCGCGCGATCCCAGCCATTCAGGCGGATTGTGACGAACAAATTTTTCAAGGGCATCCAGTGCCGACTGGCTGGCTATCTCGCCCGACCTGTTGCCTCCCACTCCGTCTGCGAGCATGAAGAAATTGAGATCTTCACATGCCCTTAGTGAGTCTTCATTGGTAGGTCTGCGTCTGCCTCTGTCTGTCAAGTAACCGCTTTTCATGATAATCAGTTCTCCGTCCTGTTAAATTGCATTTTTTCCGATAATACAATAGTAAAATCCTACTTTGCCATTATATGGCATAAGTGTTGACATTTCAATAACGCGGGCTGAAGTGCCCTCATTACTTAATACATGTTTAACAACCTCTTCGTTCTCATTTTTGTTGAGCGTGCAGGTTGAATATTCAAGCCTTCCGCCCGGTTTCAGATAGCGGAAAGCATTTGTAAGTATGTTCTTCTGTATCTCTGTAAGACTGCCATACTGCGATGGATCAGTTGTGAGTTTTATCTCAGGTTTGCTGGCGATTACGCCGAGCCCTGAGCATGGAACGTCCGCGAGGACATAGTCGAATGAGCCGTCCAGCGAGGCGTCATGCACGGCAGCATCGCGCTCTTCCAGAGCGCATATGCTCACGCCGAGTCTCTTCATGGCAGCCTGCGTGAGCATCAGCCTGTGCGGGTGAACGTCACAGGCTGTGATGCTGCCCTCGTTCCCCATCAGCTCCGCCATGTACCCGGTCTTTCCGCCGGGAGCGGCGCAGAGATCCAGTACCCTGCTTCCCGGTTCCGGCGCCAGGGCTTTTACGGCTATCATCGAAGACAGGCTCTGTATGGAATAATAGCCCTGTCTGTAAAGCCCACAGCTGACTATGCCGCTCCCGTTCGCCCGGATGGCTTCGCTGTTCTCTTCCGCCGCGCGGCCTTCTATGCCGTATTCTGCAAGTCTTTTTATGATCTCATCACGGTCTGCCTTAAGCGTATTTGCCCTTAAATAGACCTCAGAAGGTTCATTCAGTGCTTCCGCTATGCGGATTGCCTCATCACCGTATTGTTCGCTCAGGAGCGAAAATACGTCCTTACTCATGGAAAACCTTATATGCGGTTCCAGCTTGTCAGGGGCAAATTCGCCCCTGCGTCTCAGATAGTTCCTTAGCATGCCGTTCACGAAGCGGTCGCTTCCCTTTGCCACCGTTTTCGCAAGCTCAACAGCTTCGTTCACGGCCGCGTGATCAGGGACACTGCCCAGTTCGTCTATGGCATAGATACCCATTCTGAGGATGATGAGAGGTCTCTGCTTTATGCTGCTGATGCCTTTTCCTGCAAGGCTGTCTATCACATGATAAAGCCTTATGCTGCTCCTTATGACGCCTTTGGCAAACGAGCGAACGAAGCTCTCCCGCAATCCTTTACGGTGCGAAACAGCTTCGTTTATTGAGATATTGGAATATGCTCCATCGGCATATACGGCTTTCAGCGCCTCAAATACCGCAAGCCAGTCCTTGTTCATCAGGCCTTATCTCCTCCTGCCTGCTATCACAAATACCCTGAGCAGGCTGGCGATCGCTGTAGCAAGAGCTGCTACATAAGTCATGGCTGCGGCCTTGAGGACAGTCCTTGAACCGACATAGTCGTCTTCATTCACGAGTCTGAGTTCTCTGAGATTTGCCAGTGCGCGGTTCGAAGCGTTGAATTCTACCGGCAGCGTGATCAGATGGAAGAAGATAACGAACAGGAAGCAGATTACTCCGATGAGGAACATCAGGCTTCCGTAAGGCGATGCTGCGGACATGATGAGCCCGAAGAAAATCAGCGGCCAGGATACCATCTGGGTAAGATTGACTACCGGCACGATACCGTTTCTCAGCGCAAGCGGTGCGTAATGTGTTGCGTCCTGAATGGCGTGGCCTACTTCATGGCATGCTATGCATACTGCTGATACAGAACGTGATGCGTATACCTCTCTCGAGAGATTCAGGCTCTTTGTCTTTGGATCATAGTAATTGGTCAGTGAGTTCCCGCCGTTAAGAACATTGATGGCAACTCCGGTAAGACCGTTTGCATCCATCATTGCTCTTGCAGCCTCAGCTCCTGTAATGCCGGTGCTGACAGGCACCTGTGAATAGGTCCTGTATGCGCTGTTTATCCTTGCCTGTGTGATCATTGTCAGAATGATAGCCGGCAGAAGGACAAACCATGAATAGTCATAGTAGTAATACATTATTTCTCCTCCCCTGCGCCGAACCGGTCTCCGGTCGAGAGCTTATGCCCTCTCATGAAATCTCCGGCGCTCATACGCTTTTTGCCCTGGAGCTGCTGCTCTAGCACTCTCAGCTTGCCGCTCCTGCAATTGATGAAATAACTTTTCTTATCTGTACAGCTTACTGTTCCCGGCTCACCGTCGGGTTCCTCATCAATAACTTCAGCTTTGTAGAATTTGACCTGCTGCCCGTCAAGGTAGCTGTAACATGCAGGCCATTCGATAAACGCTCTTATCTTTCTCTCTATGCGTTCCGCGGGTTCATCGAAGTCAGTATATCCGTCAGCCTTGGAGATCATGCCTGCGTACGTAGCTTCTGCATCATCCTGCACCTCATATACGGCACTTCCGTCAGCGATATGAGGTATGGTCTCTGCAAGGAGTTTGGCACCTGCTTCAGCAAGTATCTCAGAAACCTCGGTAAAGTCCCTGCCTTTTATATCGCATGTACATTTACTTATCATGTCTCCGGTATCGAGTCCTTCGGCCATGCGCATTATTGTGACACCGGACTCTTCGAAGCCCTCCAGTACTGCTGCCTGCATAGGCGAAGCTCCCCTGAGTTTCGGAAGCAGCGACCCGTGCACGTTGACGCACCCAAATCTCGGTATATCGAGTACCGACTTCGGCAGTATCTGACCGAAAGCCGCTACGACTATCATGTCGGGAGCGATTTCCTTCAGGCGCTCGATCAGCTCCGGATCTTTCTTTATCCTGACCGGCTGAGCTGTCTCAATGCCGTGCTCAAGCGCCAGCTTCCTGACCTCGGACAGAACCATTTTATTGCGGTTACCCTTCCTGTCAGGCTGAGTAACAACAAGAGGTATCTCGTAGCCCTCATCTATTAACTTCTGAAGTGAACACGCTGCAAACGCAGGTGTTCCCATGAATACTATCCTCATCTACTGATTGCTTCTTTCCTTTTTCTTTTCCCAGATCTCCGTATTGTCTGCATCTGAGTCTTCGTCGTCATCTGCATGCGCTTCCTGCAGCTCGTGAAGGATCTCCGAATACTCTTCGACAGTCATCATGTCCTTTGCGATGTCAGAGTAAAGTATTCCGTCGAGATGGTCGTATTCATGACAGAATACAGTCGCTTCGAATCCCTCGAATTCATACTCATGCTCCACACCCTGAAGATCCGTTCCTTTGATCCTGATTTTGTAAGGTCTGTCAACGAGTCCCATGTATCCCGGTACCGACAGGCAGCCTTCGCTGGACTCCTGAGTTCCCTCCTTATAAGTGATCTCAGGGTTGATCATCACGTAGATCCTGTCTCTGGTCTCCTCGTCTTCTGCGTCCACGTGAGGCATCGCTATGAAGAATCTCTTCATGATACCTACCTGAGGAGCTGCAATTCCTACTCCGTCAGCTGCCATCATGGTCTCAACCATGTCTGCGCACGCTTCCGCTATACGCGGGGTGATCTCTTTTACCGGTTTGCATTTTTTGGCGAGTATCTCATCGCCTCTGATAGTAATGTTTCTGAGTGCCATAGTTCTTCTTTCCTGTGATTTATATTGACCCGTAAGGGTTTATGTCTATTTCTATGAATGCAGGAGCCCTGTTTTCGGTCATGCGGTCGCGGAACGCCATGTATTCATTAACATACCCGGCACGCGTTCCCTGAGGAGCCTTTATCAGGAACACAGCTCTTGCCTTCCCGTCGCTCCGTCTTTCATCGAGCCGCGGCATCATCACCATCGCTCCTTCAGGCGCCGATCTAAGACCGGTGAGTCTGTTCCTGAACGCATTCGCATAGGCCATAGCCGTTTCTTCGTCTTCTGCTACGAGTCCGACGGAAATTATATCAGAGTACGGCGGATAATTCATAACACTTCTGTGCAGAAGCTCCGATTCGTAAAAACTCTCGTAATCACCCGCTGCCGCTTCGCGTATCACATCGCTGTCAGGCTCATATGTCTGTATGAGCACGCTGCTCTCGCCGCCTGCTCTCCCGGCTCTTCCCGCTACCTGCGTTATCAGCTGATAAGTACGCTCTGAAGATCTGTAATCAGGGATATTCAGGCTGACATCGGCGTTTATTATACCTACAAGCCCCACGTTCCTGAAGTCCAGGCCCTTTGCGAGGAGCTGTGTACCTACAAGAATATCGGTGCGGCCTTTCTGGAAGTCGTTTATTACCTTGACCGGGTCATCTGCTGCAGATGCAGTATCTATATCGAACCTGTCCACGCCGGCTTCAGGCCAGATGCGTCTTACTTCTTCCTCGACCTTTTCTGTTCCGGTTCCTGCATACCTTATAAACTTGCTTCCACAGTCAGGACATTTTGACGGTACCGGGAACTTGCGCCCGCAATAGTGGCATACCGCTGCGTTTACCGACTTATGGTATGTAAGCGATATCCCGCAGTCCGGGCAGGTCATTATGAACCCGCAGTCCGGGCATAGTATGCGTGTCGAAAAGCCTCTGCGGTTAAGGAACAGTATCACCTGTTCCTTGCGTGCAAGAGTCCTGTCTATCCTCCGTGCAAGTTCCCTTGAGATCACGCTTGTATTGCCTGCGGCGGCTTCCTTTCGCATATCTACGATCTCAAGCTTAGGCATCTCGCTTTCGCCGATACGCTCTTTCATCTCTATGAGCTCATAAATGCCTGATTTTGCCCTGAAATACGACGTTACACCAGGTGTAGCGCTTCCGAGCACCAGTACGGCATTCGACAAGGAAGCTCTTTTGAACGCGACATCCACAGTCTCGTATTTCGGATTGTGGTCGGATTTGTAAGTGCTCTCGTGCTCTTCGTCGATAACGATAACACCTATATTGTTAATAGGAGCAAATACTGATGTCCTTGCCCCTATTACGATCTTAGCTTCGCCTCTTCTTATCCTCAGCCACTCCGAAAGTCTCTCGGATTTCTTAAGTCTGCTGTGCAGTGTGGCTATATTGTTGCTGCCGAAGCGCTCTCTGAAGCGCTGTGCAACCTGGGAAGCCAGTGCGATCTCCGGCAGAAGTATTATCGCCGTCCTGCCTGTTTCAAGCGCTCTGGCTGCTGCACGGATGTATACTTCAGTCTTGCCGCTGTTGGTCACACCTTTTATCAGATATGCCTTTGCTTCGCGCTTATCTACCGAGGAACATATCCTTGCGGCTGCAGCTTCCTGTTCAGATGTCAGCTCATAGCCGGGATCGGATGCCTCAATACCCGCACCTGATTTAAGTGCTTTCTCACGCTTGCCTTCTACAGCAAACATCTTAAGGCCGTCTATGTATTTGACCCCATAGCGCCTGCGCATCCACATGGCAGTCTGAACCATCTCTCTGTTGAGAGAACGTTCAGGCTCATACGTATCTATTTCCTTTACCTTTGAATCATCGAGAGCACAGTTTACGCCTGTATCAACACAGTACGCATCGACGCTTTTGCTCCTTCTTGCGAAAGGTACTGTCAGCTTTGCTCCCACTTTCACCTCATCAGGTGCCTTATAGGTGTAGAAGCTGTCAGTATTCACGCTTTTGTTGTCTATGACTACGTCGATGTACTGCATTTATGGTCTCACAAGTGTTTACAGAAGGAATATGTTATTTGCAGCGCATTCCTCATACATGTCTTCCGGCCATACCGAGACCTGAACCTCTCCGATGTGGGCTTTTTTAAGGAAGAACATGCATAGTCTGCTCTGTCCGATACCGCCTCCGATGGTGAGCGGAAGCCTGTTGTTGATGATGTCCTGATGGAATTTCAGTTCTTTTCTGTCTTCTTTGCCGTCGATCTCGAGCTGGCGTACCATGGATTCGGCATCGACACGAATGCCCATTGAGCTGATCTCGAAAGCGTCTTCAAGGACCGGGTTCCAGAGTATGATGTCTCCGTTGAGTTCCCAGTCATCATAGTCAGGAGCTCTGCCGTCATGCGGCTTGCCCGAATGGAGCTTGCATCCTATGCGCTTTACGAAGATAGCGCCGAACTCTTCAGCTGCGAAACGCTCTCTCTCCTTGGAAGTATTGTCCGGATACCAGTTCTCGAGCTCCTGGGAGTCGATGAACTTTATTTTGTCAGGAAGATCAATCCCGATCTCAGGATAATGATCGTTCACGTAATCAGCGAGATCTTTCAGGCACCAGTAGATCACTTTGACTGTATGCTCAAGGAATTCATCGTTTCTTTCATCGACCGTGATGACCTTCTCCCAGTCCCACTGGTCGACATATATCGAGTGGATATTGTCGAGTTCCTCGTCACGCCTGATAGCGTTCATGTCGGTGTAAAGACCGCGCCCCGGCTCTACTCCGTATCTTCCGAGCGCCATTCTTTTCCATTTTGCAAGCGACTGCACGACTTCAACGTTCTGCTCATCCATATCCTTTATGGTGAACTCTACTCTTCTCTCATAACCGTTAAGGTTATCGTTGAGTCCTGTCTGAGGGATAACAAACAGAGGTGCCGTAACTCTTCCGAGATTGAGGCCGTGTGCAAGCTCTCTCTGGAAGTGATCCTTGATCCTTTTGATGGCTCTCTGTGTTTCCGTCGGATCGAGCAGCGGCTTGTAGTCTTTTGGAATGAATAGTTTGCTCATTTTCTTTCTCCTTTTATATCTTAGTCCCCATAAGTTATTTTGAAGCGTATCTTGCGAAATCACATCCGCAGAAGTTCTGTCTGTAAAGTCCGTATTTCTTTGAAAGCTCCACGCTCCGGCCGAATCCGTTCTTCTTTTTGAAGTCGATATCGAGGAATTTTACTCCCGTCTCTTCTTCGAGTGCAAGTCCGAGCGCCTTTATTTTTTCATAGTTCTTATGCGGGCTCACCGACATTGTTGTAGTGAAGTATTCCATGCCGAGTTCCTTTGCCATTCTGGCCGTCTCAGCAAGCCTCAGTGCGAAACAGAGGTCGCAGCGCTTTCCGCCCTCGGGCTCATCTGCAAGCGGTGAAGCCTTTATTATGAATCTGTCCGGCTCATATGCGCCCTCTATATACCCTACTGTGTACATGTCCTTGTGCTCTTCATTGAAAGCATCGAGAAAATGAAGCAGGGTGTCGCGCCTCAGGTAGTACTCTTCTCTGTCGGTTATGTTTGGATTATAATAGTACAGGGTCAGAGCATAGTCAGCAGCTGTCCTCTCCACACAAGAGGTGGAGCACGGTCCGCAGCAGGCATGCAGCAGGACTGAAGGCTTCTTAGGCATGAGTGCCACTCCGGAGAGTTCTCCGGATATGAGATTCAGTTCTTCGCAGTTTATCTGCTGTATGCAGCCTGAAGTTTTTTTCAACGCTCTTCCCTTTCCATTATCTGCGTTTACGGATGTACGCAACAATTCATAATATTGTATCACAAAAGGAGATTTCTTGATACATGCAAGGCGGTGAAAGATACAATTCAATAGGCGATCATCTGAAGTCGGAGTTCGGACGTAAAACAGTAAAGCTGAGCATCGACGCCGGTTTCACATGTCCTAACCGCGACGGCACCGCGGGCTACGGCGGCTGTGCTTTCTGCTCTGAAGGAGGATCAGGAGAACTTGCATCGCGTGCATCATCATCTGACACGGATTATTCGGCTTCCATCAGCGAGCAGATAGACAGGCTTTCAGAGAAATGGCCGGATGCCTGCTATCTCGCCTACTTCCAGTCGTTCACCAATACGTACGCACCGGTCGAAGTTCTGCGCTCACGATACTATGCAGCTCTTGACGATCCGCGCATCAGCGGCATTGCCATAGCCACAAGGCCCGACTGTCTGGGCGATGATGTGCTTGACCTCCTTGAAGAAATAAACAGAGATCATTATATGTGGGTCGAGCTGGGTCTTCAGAGCACTTACGATGAGACTCTCAGTGCCATGAACACCTGCTACACATATGAGGATTATGAGAAAGCAGCCAAAGCACTGATCTCAAGAGGGGTACGTGTGGTTACTCACCTTATTCTGGGGCTGCCCGGGGAAACTCAGGAGATGATGCTGGAGTCTGTCAGAAAGGTGTGCAGCCTGCCTGTATTCGGAATGAAGCTGCATCTCATGAACATAGTAAAGACATCGCCTCTTTACAGAGCGATGCCTGATTACGTGCCTTTCGATTCGATCGAAGAATATGTGGACCTTGTGGTCCGCTGCCTTGAGATCATACCTCCCGGGGTTACGATACACAGACTTACAGGCGATGTACCGCGTAAGATCCTTGTTTCACCTGAATGGAGCTACAGAAAGCGTACTATACTGAACATGATAAACAGTGAACTTAAAACCCGCGATACATGCCAGGGCGCTGCATTATAAAAAGGTCTCCTTCGGAGACCTTCTTTAATTACGGTAACTTTGTTGAAGACGGCATGCCTTCGTATATCGGTATCTCAAACACCAGCGGCTGGTTCAGTATCCCGTATTTTGAGTAGGAAGACCTGGTCGAACCTGCCTCACTGTACGGAGCCATGATGTTGGTCATGTACTGATGCGTTCCAGCTTTCTTCTCCCCGTTCCTTACATTGAATCTCTGATAGTAAGTAGTGTACTGACCCTGATTGATGTAGTTCTTTGCGAGTTCCTTGGCACCTCCTTCAACAGCCTTAGCCGGAGTCGTCCAGCCTTTTCCATATGCATAAACAAGCCCGTTGTACAGAGGATTTGTTCCCCCGAAAGCTCCTATATTAAACGGATTATAGACCTTTGTGCCAAGTATCTTTGTCCCGTTGATCGCATCGCTTCCGCCTCCTGTCTCCTGTCTGGCTCTCGAGGCAAGGAATACAGGACTGACGTTATTGGCTTTTCCCGCCTTGACGAATATTCCTGCGGTAAACCCATATCCAGGGAGCTTTGTCGGAGCCAGGATAGCGCCTACAACTGATGTAGTGTGGTACTTAGCCTTATACGTAAGGTCCTCAAACATATATATCCTGTCTTCATTAATGAAGTTGCGCGGATCCATGTAATATGCAACGACCTTGCTGCTTGCCTTATACCAGCCTTTCTCGTACTGTTTTGTTCCGTCTCTGTAAGATGACGGGAAGGATCCCGATACAAGAGATGTCCCTCCGCTCGTCTGTTTTGATAAAGCGGTGTTCCAGTTCATGTTAGTCTTGTATCCTACGAAGCCCCAGTTCGGATGAGCCTTGTGGAGCGTACGGAACTTATTTTTGTAAGACTCAGGAAAACCTTCGTTTGTAAGATACTGTTCGAACTCTTCTTCAGTCATATTTGCAAAGTCCGGAAATGAGTCCCAGTAAACAGTTGTGTTATCGATCAGCTTCACCTTTCTGGAACAAACATAATAATACTTTGATCCTGCTTTGACCTTATACCACGTTTTGCTGGATCCCTTTGTCGATCTGACAGGATTCGCTTTGAGGACCACAGTCACTTTTTTGCCTTTTTTGAATGATCCCTTCTGTTTCATTCTTGTTCCGGCACCTTTGCGGTACGCGATCCGGGCTTTTGTCTTTCCCTTCACCGACCCATATGTAATGTGATCAACAAGATCTGCTCTCACATATCCTTTTGATCCGTTTGCAGTCACGAGATACCATTTGTTTTTCCTGGCAGTACTCGTCTTTGACTTGAACACTTCCTTATGTATCGTGATCCTGGTGTTATCTGACAATACTGCTATGCTCGCAGAATTTACGGAAGCAGATCTTCTTAATACTGCGCCGTCATATGAGTTTATCTGTCCTGAGGCCGCTGGTACCGAAGCAGCAAAAGCTCCGGAAGAGAAAAGGATCATAATGACCGCAAAGCAGACTGTTATTATGCATATATTCAGTTTTGTGTTTTTGAGTCTAATCATATAATTATTAAATAATTTATTATTTGTAAATTAAAAATAGGGCAAGTGACACTTTGCCATTCTTACCCGTGATTTTATAACTATTACCGGCCATAAAGGCCGATTATTATCAAATATTCATAAAGAAAAAAGCCCCGTCAGGGCTGTTTGAAACGGTTTTCATGTATGAAAATCTCTTCTATAGGCATTTCCAGAAGATAAGCTATATCCATTGCAAGTTCAAGGGATGGAGTGCATCTGCCGTTCTCAATGGAACTTATTGACTGTCTCGATACACCGAGCTGTTCGACCAGATAACTCTGCCCTATCTTTTTTTCTTTTCTGATCTTTGCGAGATTGTTTTTCATAAGTCTCCGTATCGAACATTTGTGCACCTTTTATATTGCTATTGTACCATTTAATTATTATATGTCAAGTATTCTTTACGTTAACGGACTATATATCAAAAAGCTCAAGAAAAGAAAAAATCTGCCGCTTATGCGACAGACTTCGTGGTGCTCAGGCCCGGAATCGAACCAGGGACACGGGGATTTTCAGTCCCCTGCTCTACCTACTGAGCTACCTGAGCGTACTGGTGGGCCATCTTGGGGTCGAACCAAGGACCGACCGGTTATGAGCCGGTTGCTCTAACCTCTGAGCTAATGGCCCATCTGCTTATATTTAAAAAAGTTGGTCGGGGTGGCAGGATTTGAACCCGCGGCCCACTGGTCCCAAACCAGTTGCGCTACCAAACTGCGCTACACCCCGGCATACTTTTTATTAACTTGTGGTCGGGGTGGCAGGATTTGAACCCGCGGCCCACTGGTCCCAAACCAGTTGCGCTACCAAACTGCGCTACACCCCGATGTAATTGGCAGGGGCAGTAGGACTTGAACCCACGGCACGCGGTTTTGGAGACCGCTGCTCTACCAACTGAGCTATACCCCTACGGTAATGGCGGAGAAGATGGGATTCGAACCCATGCTGCCCTTATCGAACACTAACGGTTTAGCAAACCGTCCTCTTCAGCCACTTGAGTACTTCTCCAAA
>JAFRJV010000108.1 GCA_017432075.1 Mogibacterium sp.
CCATAATATTTCATTTCTTTTTCTCCTTTATAAACGTCTTAAAAATGAAGTGCAGTTTTGCGTAAACTATTTTACACTATTAAGTTTCCGTATGCTATATGTTTTTCTCAAATAGGCGAGCCTTACTGGTGAGCACGTGGCTCTGCGGTAGCCGGCACTTAGCGATTGACGAGCTAAAGGCGAAGTCAGAGCTTAGTACCGCTGCGTATAGCCGCAGCGAGGCGAGAGCCGTACGCGGGATCATCAGTAAGACGAGCCACTACATTCCGAGCTCGTCGTCGAAGTCGCAGAGTGTCGGGTCTACCGGTTCAGCCTTCATGACTGTTCTCATGTATTCGTTGACCTTGTCTCTCATGGTCTTTCTTGATACCGTTCTAGGATCCATCAGGTCATGCTCGATCCATATCATGTGATGATTTCTGTCTCTGCATGTGTCATCGAGGATACCCTGGAGTGTAGCCATGTTCTTGCAGGCAACGTTCTGATACATGATGATGATTTCTGCTCTCCAGTCTTCGACCTGTCTCCACATCTCGTCGACTACGTTCTGGTAACCGCCGTTTGTATGTCTTCTCATTACCATGCGCTCGTAGAGTCTTGCGAGGTCCATGAGAGCTTCTTCCTTGTCCTCTGTCTCGAGGACCTTTGTGAAGTTCAGGGACTCCATCTCAACGAGGATGTCGATTCCCCAGCAGTTAGCAAGCCAGTTCGAGAAGTTTGCGTAGTAGTGAGCAGGGCAGGACCATACGATTCCTCTGTAACGCATCTTGTTGCGCCATGCTTCTTCGCGTCTCTCGTAAGCCTTCATCATGATGTCATTGACCTTCTTGAAGGTCTTCATGACTCTAGGGTCTGCGCCGCCGTCCATCTCGTAGTTCCACTTACGGAAGAGCTCGTATGACGGTCCGATGATCTGCGGATAGTCTGTCTTGTTGACTTCCCACTTCTGAAGCTCGTAAGCAGTCTCCTCGTTGAAGCGCTTCATCTGCTTGAAGTAAGCATCCCAGCTCCACTTGGCACCTGTGACTTCCTCTACGAACTTGATGCATCCCTTGATGTCATCAACAGCGTAGCGTGTAGTCTCTTCGTCTTCGTATCTTACCGGGAATGTCAGGTGATAGACCGGCAGATCCGGGAATCTTCTGCTCATGTACTCGGAAGCCATTGTCGATCCGTCGCAAGGCATCGAGCTGGAAATGAAGCACGATCCCATGTGAGGAAGCGCATCTACTACCAGAGCGCCGCACTCAGACGAAGGTACCGGGCATGTATCAGCAGGGAGTCCGAAGCTCTCTACAGCATCGATATACGGTACGCATGTGAGCTGGTCAATCTCGGATACCAGGAATACCGGCATCAGCTGGTAAGGAATACCCAGGAGATCCGGGAATCCTGCCATGATCTGTCCCATGGTCATCTCGTCGAAGAGAACGACTTTCTTGTTGAGCTCTGAAGAGTTACCGTTCTTCTTGTCGCCCTTGGCGAGGAATACCAGGTTCTCAGCTACATAGCGGAAGATATCGTATGTCATCAGGTGCGACATCTTCAGAGCGCTGCCCTTCTGACCGGATGTGTTCTTATCCATGAAACCTACGCAGCACATGTACGAGATCATCCATCTGTAGTGGAATGTCGAGTTGAGTGCCGGAACGAGGTCTCTGCTGAAAGTCATGAGCAGCATGAGCCACATCTTGCCCCATCTGTAGAAGTCGTAAGCTGTATCAGCTGCGCCTCTCCACTCTCTTCTTACAGGGACCATGTCGCCCTTGCGGTAGAGCTTTCCGAGAGTCCTCTCTCCGTAGAGGAACACTTCCTTGAGTTCTGCCGGGCTCATCTCTGTAGCCTGCTTGAACTCGAGAGCGCATCTCGCGAGATCGTTTCTGCATCTCTCGACCTGCTTCATGCAGAAGCCTTTTTTATCTGCTTCCTTGAACATCTCAACGCAGATCTTTCCGATTTCCATGAGGTTCCTGCCCTGCGCCTTGAAGTCCATGTTGTCTTTAGTGCGCCAGAATACAGGATTAGGATAATGGAATTTGCCTTTGGCATTGTCTGCCTTGACTTTCTTTTCTCTCTTTTCGGCAAGACTGTTTTTGATGCCGAGCAATTCAGTTGTCAGTACCATAACTACTTGCCTCCTTTCTTCGCCTTCTGTATCTTCTTGATCTCAAGCGACTCTACGAAAGCCTGGAATCTTGTTCTGAGCTGTCCGGATCCCTTAGCGTTGTACAGTCTGTCGATTGACAGTACAGGCCAGCCGTATTCTTCTGCCATGATGTGGCTGACGAGAGCTCTTTCGAATCCCCAGAAGTCGCAGTACTTCATCTGCTCATAGATGATACCGTCTGCCTTGAACTCCTTTGCGAGTCTGTCTGCGGTCTCTCTTCTCTGGAGCACCTTGTTGTCCGCGATGTAGCGTGCGCACTCTGAAGTGTTCATGTAGTGGCGTACGATCTGCGGAAGTGCATCCTCGTCGTCGGTAAGCTCGATCACTTCTCTGCCAGGGATCGATCCGAAGCAGTGTCTGTCGAATACGACTCTCGCGCCTGCGGCTTCGACCATCTTGGTGAACTCAGGGTCATCGATCTCAGATCCGACGATGCCGACTCTTGCTCTCGGAAGCTTCTCATCAGGTTTTCTCTTCTTGAGCTCTGCGAGGGTCTCCTTGAGATATGGCAGGATCAGATACTTCGGGCATGTGTAGGTCACGAGGTTCAGAATGTGGAATTCATAACCTGTGATCACAGGATTGTCAGCCTTACGCATCTCGCTGATCTCCTGAATGATCTTGCAGACCTCGTTGTGTTCCGCGACAGCCTTGCGGATAGCCGCGTCAGAAATGTCTACTCCCAGCTTGTCATGCATTACATCAAGAAGTCTTACTTCGAGCTGTCTCTGCATGTGATTGAATGAGAACTCCTCTGTCTTGTACGGAACATCCAGGTGTGTAACGAAAAAGTTTTCCTTGTCGTTGCACTTGAGAATGCTGAAATGCTCGTAGAATCTGTTCATCATCGAGCACGCATCCACACCGGCGAGGCCGTCCAGGAACTGGAAGCCTCCCTCGATAGCCCTTTCGAGCAGCGCTCTCGCATACTCGCAAACGTAGTTCGACATATAATATGTGGATATGTCGATCGAACCAGTTCTTGGAGCGCGGAGTCTGACCGATACACAGTTGTCAACGTTCAGCAGAACTTCAGGAATGTGATAGCAGGTATAGCCCATGATGAGCTTGCCGTCCTTCTTAGCCTGTTCTACCAGCTCGTTGTCAGCGTTGTCCAGAAGGCCCTCGAAGTAGATCAAATGCTTCAAGTCTTTCAATGTTGTAACCTCCCTCTCAACTTATATATCACGTTATATCAGTTGCATTTTGCGGAGCGCTTCGCGTGTTCCCACCATGACCGGAGAATCTTCCGGAAGGTCGAATACGCTGACGCCCATTATATCGTTGTCGGCGTGTGCTCTGTCTTCAGGGATGTAGGCAAGCACTTCTGCCGATTCGATCTGGATATGAGGAATCTGTTCCTCTCTTACTCTGTTGACGATGACCCCGCACTTGTCGTACATGACGAGCTCATCGGCAACCTCTTTGATCGTGTCCACTACCTTGCAGCCCTTGCGGCTCGGGTCGGTGATCAGGAAGAGATGCGTGACTTTTTCCATTACTCTTCTGTTGATCTGCTCGATACCCGCTTCGCCGTCGATGACTACATAGTCGAAGTCGTTTGCCAGAAGGCTGATGACTTCCTTGAGGTATGCGTTCACCTTGCAGTAGCAGCCGGCAGCTTCAGGTCTTCCGATGGCGAGGAAACTGAACTTCTGCTCCTCGAGCATGGTATCGAAAATACGGAACCTTGCTTCGTTGAGCATCTCGATGGCTTCCTTCGGGCGGCCTTCCTCGACGCTTCCGACGATCTTTTTACGGATACCGTCGAGAGTGTCAGTAGGCTCAACTCCGAGCGCAGTCGTAAGACCGATGGCAGGGTCGGCATCGATCGCAAGTATCCTCGCGTCAGGGTATTCCTCGGTGAGGATCCTGACCATAGCGGAGCTGATCGATGTCTTTCCGACGCCGCCTTTACCGGCGACTGTTAAAATTTTAGTGTCTCTGGTTTCTTCCATTTTAGTTGACCTGTGTTGTCAGAACAGTGAGCAAATAACGTCGGTGTATGCGCTTGGATCCTGTATCGGCAGTCCCGCGATCAGCAGTGCCTGATTGAGCAGCACTTCGCACATCTTCTTCGCTCTCTCCGGATCATCGATCCTTGCTCTGTCGAGAGCCAGGAATGCGTCGTGATCGACGTTGAGCTCGAGTATGCGCTTTGCCTTCATGCCCAGATCAGGGTTTACTGCCGTGAAGTACTTCTCCATCTCGAAGGTGATGCCGTCGCCGCTGGAAAGGCAGACAGGGTGGGTCTTGAGCTTGGTGGTCGACTTAACGACATCTACTCTGTCGCCCAGTGTCTCCTTGACGAAGTCGAAGGTGTCCTTGAATGCCTGGTTCATCTTCTCTTCGCTCTTTCCGTCGCCGAGATCGAAATCTCCGTCGATGACTGACATGTACTTCTTTTCTTTATAGCTGCGGAACATGTCAGGAATGAACCCGTCCGTGCTGTCCGTGAAGTAGAGGATCTCGATTCCTCTGTCCTTCAGGACTTCAGTCTGCGGCATCTTGTCTACCGCTTCGAAGCTGTCGCCCGTAGCGTAGTAGATGTATTCCTGATCTTCCTTCATGCGGCTGACGTATTCAGCCAGCGTGACGAGCTTGCCCTCGGTGGATGACCAGAACATCAGCAGATCCTGCAGCTGTTCCTTGTACTTGCCGTAATCGTCGAGCGCGCAGAGCTTGAGCTGGCGTCCGAAGCTCTTGTAGAACTTCTCGTACTCTTCTCTGTTCTTGTCACGCATCTCCTCGAGCTTCGCTCTGATCTTCTTTTCAAGATTGTTCGAGATCAGCTTCAGCTGTCTGTCATGCTGCAGCATCTCTCTTGAAATGTTGAGCGACAGGTCAGGGGAGTCGACGATACCTCTGACAAAGTTGAAATATTCCGGCAGGAGCTCCTTGCACTTATCCATGATGAGAACGCCCGAGCTGTAAAGCTGCAGTCCGCCTGTGAAATCATCCGTGTAGTACTTGTTAGGAACAAGCTCCGGGATGAACATCAGCGCGTCGTAGCTCACGAGTCCTTCTACCGAGACGGTAAGGGTCTCGAGAGGAGGGGTGTCGTCCTGGAAGGTAGTCTTATAGAATGTGTCGTACTCTTCCTTGGTGACCTCGGAGCGCTTGCGCTGCCAGAGAGGGACCATGGAGTTGAACACTTCATATTCCCAGACCTCTTCATACTCAGGGTTCTCAGGATCAGATCCCTCTTTGATGCGCGGCTGTGGCATGAGCATCTTGATAGGGAAGCGGATGTAGTCGGAGTACTTCTTGACCAGCTTGTAGATAGGGTATTCCCTCATGTACTGGCTGTACTCGTCTTCTGTCTCGCCATCCTCACGGATGTGCATGATGACGTCAGTACCGTGTCCGTCTCTCTCTGCTTCCTCGATGCTGTAGCCGCCGGCTCCCTCGGATACCCATCTATAGGCCTTATCCGATCCATAGCGCTTGCTGACTACTTCGACCTTGTCTGCCACCATGAACGCGGAGTAGAAACCGACTCCGAACTGTCCGATGATATCGACCTCGCCTGTGTGGTCATCTGCTGTGGTCTTCGCGGCCTTCGAATCCGCCTCGAGCTGCTCGCTGAATTTGCTGCTTCCCGAGAAAGCGATGGTTCCGAGATTTTCCTCGAGCTCCTGCTCGTCCATGCCGATCCCGTTGTCGCTGACCGTGAGGGTACGGTTCTCCTTATCGAGAGTGATGATGATCTCAAAGTCGCTCCTGCTCATGCCGACCGACTTGTCAGTCAGGGCAAGATAGCACATCTTGTCGATGGCATCAGACGCATTCGAGATGATCTCACGCAGAAAGATCTCCTTGTGCGTGTAGATCGAATTGATCATCATGTCCAGCAAACGCTGGGATTCGGCTTTGAACTGTTTCTTCATTTTGCAATAACTTCCTTCTTTTAAATATTGATTATCTGCTGCGGTGCAGGAAACGCAGATGCGAGACGAGAGTCGCGAGCGGATCTTGTCAGCTGCACCGAAGGAGCGATAGCGGAGCGGCCGGAGTTTGAATCAGAAGCCCCGTTTCTGTTGCTTCGTATGAAAACTCCCCGCGACCGCAGAACGACTGAGGATGCAATGACAGATTCGCGAGCTCGAGACGAGCACTGCGTTTTCTGCATCGCCCCTCAGATAAGTATTTATTTTGACATGTATTCGCTGTCGATCTGCTCATACGGTACAGTATGAGGATCCCTTCTCTCCATGTTGTCGAAGTGGTTCTTCATGAACGGCTCAACAACATAGTAGAGCAGCTTTCCGTCGAGATCGTAATAGAATACGCAGAACAGTCCAGCATATGCAAGAGCCGCGATGCCGAGCGTCTTCTTAACGAACTTTACGGCTTTATTTTTCTTTTTAGCCTTTTTCTTCATCACCGGCCTCCTTTCTACCAGCTGTCGATATCGTCAAAGTCAAGCAGTGACGGATCGAGCGGTTCTTCGCCCATTACTGTGAACATGTAGTCATTGATGATCTGTCTGATCTGTGATCTTGGAACAGTTCTCTTGTCAGGCAGTGCGTGCGGCATCCAGATTGCGTGGATGTTGCGTGCTCTGAACTCGTCCTCGAAGAGTCCTACGACACCCTGCATGCCCTTGCACTGCAGCTGGTCGTACATCATAACCATATCGCAGTTGAACTTTTCCATGTTCTCCCAGAGCTCGAAGATGTGCTGAAGTCCGCCTACAGCCATTCTTCTCATCGGAGCCCACTCGTGATATTTCGCGATATCCAGTACACAGTTTTCGTAAGTGTCTGTTCTGATATCAAGGTCGAACATCAGTGAGTCCATGTTGATGATGGTGTTGAGGCCCCAGCAGTTGTAAGCCCACGTGCACCATGCTGAGTAGTACAGCGGAGCGCATGACCATGCGATGACTCTGTGGCGTGTCATAGGGAATGTGTTGATGTCTTCCTCTACGCACTTCTCCATGATCTTCTTTACACGTCTGTCAACATCGTGCCAGAACGGTCTCTCGCCGTACTGCGAGTAGAAGATCCTGTACAGCGCCTGAGCTACACCGTTGATAGGATAGCTGTGAGTATTCGCAGCTACATCCCATTTTTCTCTCTCGAACTGATTCTGCTTGTTCTGCAGCTCGATGTGCTTCTTGAGCTCTTCCCAGTGGAACTCAAGTCCGGTCTGCTCTTCCATGAACCTCCAGGCCATCTCGATTTCCTTAGCGCAGTTTTCGAGAACGGAATCGTCATCGAACTGCATTACCTGTGGCATCGCGAAGAGCGGCTTGTTCATCATCCAGTCCTGAATGACAGATGTACCTACTGAGCTGTCGCAGGCTTCGTTTGTCGTGACCATAGCGACGTATGCATCAGGAACATCGTCCTCGATATAGATGCCGGCTTCTGCCTGGCACATCGGGCAAGGGTCGCCCGGAAGTCCGTAAGCCTGTACTGCGTCGATGTAGTTGAGTACTGTGTGGTTGTTGCAGTGGCATGTTACGAAGTATGGGATCATCTGTGTTGGCAGGTAATATCCGCCCTGATCCATGTACGGATAGATGATTCCGCCCCATACTGTTTCGTCAGTACCGATAGTCTTTGCTCTGAGTTCAGGGTCTCCGCCGATGTTGAGGTCTCTGTTAAAGAATCCGGTGATCTGGTACAGGCATGCGCTTGTGATTCCTCTGAAATGCCATGCGGAAGCTTTGAGTGTTTCGCCTCTCATTCCCTCAAGGCATCTGTCGAACCAGTGCATTACGGTCAGATACGTCTGACCCATCCATCTGTATCTCCATGTTCCCTTGAGGAACTGGATAGCGCCCTTAGGGCCGCCGCCGTAAACCATGAGATCGCGTACGATCATTCCGTAGTTGTACAGCCAGATATTATTGAAGTAGTACATGGTATCCTTGATGCCACGCCACTCTCTGTGCTTATACAGACCTGTCTTCGGAATATACAGGTCTCCGAGTCTTCTCTCTCCGTGAGGCTTGCCGTAGACGAAATCCCTGGCAGCCTTCTTGAAATCGACTTCTTTGAGTTTCTTCAAATCAGGTTTCTTCATCTTACTTGCCCTCCTGGATCTTCTTGAGCTCTACGCTCTCAACGAACGCCTGGAATCTGGTTCTGAGCTGTCCGGACGCTGTGTTGATGTACTCCTTCTCGATGGAGCATACCGGGTATCCGAAGTCTCTAGGCAGAACGATCGTATCGATCATTCTCTCGAAGCTCCAGTACTCGCAGAACTTGTTGGATTCCACGATGATACCGTCTGCCTTGTATTCCTTTGCATAATCGGCGAGCACCTTCTTGCGGTGTCTCATCTCTTTCTGCTCCATGAATCTCGCGCACTGGCTTGTCAGCAGATAATGTCTGGCGACAGCTGTCAGAGGATCTTCGCCCTCCTTGATGTCGATGTGCTGTCTGGACTCGAGCGAGCCGTAGCAGTGTCTGTCAGCTACTACGAGAGCTCCGCAGCCTTCGATCAGCTTGACGAAGTCAGGATCATCGTTCTCGGAACCTGCGAGCAGCACTTTGATCTTGAAGTTAGGCTTGTCGTCAGGCTCTCTTGTCTTGAGCTCTTCGAGTGTCTCTCTCAGTTTGTCGACGATGAGATACTTAGGGCAAACCAGCGAAACCAGTGTGATGACACTGAACTCGTAACCTGTGATTGTCGGGTTATCGAGCTTGCGGAAGTTTCCGATCTCTGTAATGATGTCGTTTACTTCGTTGTTGATTTTGATCGCCTTCAGGATGGCTTCGTCAGATGTGTCGACTCCGTACTCCTTAGCAAGGAAATCGAGCACTTTGATCTTCAGCTGCTTCCTGTAGTGGTCAATACTGTTCTCGTTCTTCTTGAACGGAACGTCTGTAAATGATGTCTTGAACGTAGCGTTGTTGATAACGTCGTCCATGTAATCGAGATGCTCCTGGAATCTGCATGTTACTGTGCAGGTCTCTGTAGCGAGCTGGGCATCGATGAAGTTGAAGCCGCCCTCCAGAGCTCTCTCGAGAAGTGATCTGCCGTAGTGGCATGTACGTCCGGACATGTAGTAAGAAGCCATGTCAGGCGATGTGCACCTAGGCGCTCTCAGTCTTACTGCGAAGCAGCCAGGCAGATCGAGGAGGACTTCAGGCATGAAGTAGCAAGTATAGCCGAGGCACAGATTGCCGTCTTCCTTGCCCTTGCGCACGAGCTCGTTGTTAGCTTCCTGCAGCAGGTCCTCAAAGTAGATCAGATGCTTTAAGTCACGCATTGTGTGTCACCTTACCTCTCCCTCTCAGATATAAAAACTTTCACAGAAAACCGTCTCTCCGCACTGCTTTAGCGCACGAAAGTGCGCTGTTCGCATGTACGGAACAGACTATTTTCTACAATAATATTGTTGTTTCTATTTTACGGCCTTTGTTATAAATGTGTCAACGAGAAGGAAACGCGGAAACTGCAATTGGTGTCCGCGTTTTTGTATTTTTTTTATACAAGATATTTGCAGGTAAAAATAACCCCCATATAGGGTTGTAAAACCTTTAAAAACACTACATATTTGTTTAAAATAGACGGGTAGGAAAACCTTGCGCCGGACACCATTTCGGACGCAGTCGGATCACGAAAAACCCGGCGCCCGGCCGGCAGGAGAGCCGGCACTTTTGCCGGCATGATTACAACTGAAAACAACTGAACGGAGGCATAAAAATGTGCACAGAAAACGATAGCAAAATCACAGCTGCAGACCACGAACACGAGGTCCACGAGCACGATCACGAGCATACTCATTCGCATGAGCACTGCGGCCACAGCCACACGCATACACACGCGGACGGCACCACGCATACGCATGCTCATACACACTCACATGCAGCGGCATCTTCGCCGGAGGAAGCACTCGCACTTCTCAACTACATGCTCGATCACAACAGACATCACGCTGAAGAGCTGCACGATCTCGCGCACTGCTTCGATGATGTGGCAGGCGACCTGATCCACGATGCAGTAGACAAACTCGGCGAAAGCAACGATCTTATAGAGCAGGCACTTTCACTGATAAAGAACGCATAGCAGAGCCCGGTTTTGCATATCGGTCGCCAGCACCCGGTGCAGGAAGAGGACTTTATAAATAAAAGGTACATATAGAGGTAAACTGCTTTCTATATGTATCTTTTTTGATTGCCGGGGTGAGCCGGAGCCGGATTCCGGCAGCCCTTTGTTTACAATAACCCTTGTACAGGGCGTTATTGTAAAGTAATTATCTCGCTTTTGCGCTCCTCATAAACGAAAAGATACATATACGGATTTTGCAGTCCGAATATGTATCTTTTTTCAAAAAAGTCCTATTTTGAGCTCGCTTCAGGCTTTTTTACTGGATCCCGTTGATGAGCGAGTTGAGGTCATCCGGGGACAGGCCGTAGTCTGTGTCTCCGCCAAGTCCGTATGCTGTGATCGAGTAGCATGTATCGTCGACCTGCCAGATAGTTTTGGTTGCATCACCTTCACGGTTTCCGAAGCAGGTGACTTCAAGGCCCTTGATGTTCTGGGTCCATGTGTTTGCATATTCATTGTAGTCTCCGGAGATGTCTCCGTCAGTTGCGATGGATGCCTTGCCCTTACGGATAGTCATCTCGACTGCAGGGTATTCAACGACTGCTTCCGCGAGTCCTTCCATGTATCTGGCCTGGCTCAGCTTGACCTCGCCGAGGCTGATCTCAGCTTCCTCAGGGATCGAGAACATGTCAAGACCTGCTCCTGCAGCGGCTTCATCAAGTGTAGACACATCGCTCCAAGGATTTGCCATTCCGACGTTTTCTCCTTCAGGAGCCATGCCGGCATACTCGAAGACCATGTCGTCTGCTGCGTGTTCCTGATCTTCCTGCCAGGTGAGTGTCAGAGGATCGCCTTCAGCGAATGTCATGATTCCGTGTCCGCCTGTGAATACTTCTTCCTGCGATGCGACGTTTCCGTCTTCGCCATAAACATAGTCAGTCTTTACGCAGTCGCGGTATTCGAACTGAAGTGTTTCAGGATCGAAGGTTCCGCTCATGACCCATGTGCTGTTCTCTGCTGCGCTGCTGCTCCAGGTTACTATTGCATCCATGCCGTTTTCTTCGTCAGTTGCTCCGATGAGTATGGCGGCTCTGCCGCAGACATAGTTGCCTACATAGTTCATGGCCGGGTTCTGTCCTTCATCTGCCGCAGGCTCTTCGGACTTGCTTCCGCATGCCGAGAGGCCGATTGCGAATACCATCATCATTGCCATGACCAGAGCAAGAAGTTTTGCTGTCTTTTTCATTTTTCCCCTCCAAAGTAAAACTTCATCATTTGAGATATTTGTTTGCGCAGCCTGCTGCTATCCGATCAGATGGATATCACCGACGATCGGAAGAGGTGTTGTGCTGCCCTGATAGGCGCTTACCGCACCCATGATATCCAGCACGAATCCCGCGATGTTGACCACTCCGGCCACCAGGGCACCGAGGAGCGGAATGACCGCGAATACGCCTCCTATCAGACCCGCAAGGTCGATCACCAGCGCCTGATTCAGGTGATGGCGGATGAACGGGTCATTCTTGTCGCCCAGCATATATGCGGCAATGAAGCCGATCCATGTGATATACGCGACAGCCGCAATAAGATTTCTGTTCATATTGTTTCTCCTTCCCACAAGGGAATAGTACATACCCTTTTTGATTTTATGTGCAGGGGCACTGTTTCCTGCAGTGGCTTATTATAGCCCATTTGTACGCGGAATTGTGATTCATTGATGAATTTTAACAATGTAAAAGCTCCGGCGTGATTGCCGGAGCTTACCTGATTAAATGATCGGGATCTTGATCTTCAGATCGGATGTCGGATATGCGGAGCAGGCGTGGAACCAGCCGAGCTCCTTGTCCATCGCTCTTCTTCCGTCATTGAGCGGCGATACGAAAATGTCTCCTTCGAGGAGCTGCGTGCGGCAGTATCCGCACTCTCCGCCTCTGCAGTGCGTGTCGATAGGGATCGCCGCTCTTTCGAGCGCGACCGCCACCGGCTCGTCTGCCGCTGCGTCGATCACATCCTCATGGATGCCGCGTCTGACGGTTATCTTATAACTTCTGCCGACCTGATCCATCGGGAATCCCGGGATCATTTTAACAGCCGGCTGGGCTGTTGCGTCATGTCTGAATCTCTTCAGCGGAATGCCCATCTCCTTCATGATCTTATCGATCAGGAAGAACATCACCGGAGGTCCGCAGAAGAAGTACGAAGCGCCTTCAGGCGAATACTTTCTGATGATCTCCTCAGTTACAAAGCCCTTCTCGCCGTCCCACTCGTCATCATCGCTCATGACATGTACCACGTGGATCCTGTCCGAAGCCGCCTTGCGTGCTGCTTCGAGCTCCTCGCCGCAGACGATGTCCGTGTGTTTGACGGAGCCGTAGATGACTGTCAGGTCGATGTCGAGCTTGCCGTGCGCGATCTCCTTTGCCATCGAAGCGAACGGAGTGATGCCCGATCCGCCGGCGATGCCGACTATGTGATCGGAGTCGCGGAGCGGCTCGTAGTGGAACTGTCCGAACGGGAGGGCAGCTATGATCTCAGTGCCGACCTTTACGTTCTCGAGGAACCAGTCCGGAACAAGATAATGTACGTTGTGTCTGATCGTCACCTCGAAGAAAGGCTCCGGGAGCCTTGCCTCGTAAGGCGCCGACGAGATCGAATATGCGCGCGTGAGCACGCTGTCGCCGACTGTCAGGTAGAAGTTGGCGTACTGGCCGCTCTGGAATACAGGCACGTGGCCGTTCACAGGCGAGAACCTGTACGTAGTTGCAGTAGGGGATGCCTTTCGGATCTCAGTGACCCTGAACTGCTGCCTGCCCGGGTGGAGCAGGTCTGCGAGCTCGCGGATAGGGTCCTTCGGATCAGGAAGAGGCGATCCGTTTGCGATCAGCTCTTTGCGCATTTTGGTGACGCGGGAGGCGCCGCCGACATCTTTCAGAAATCCTTTTACTTTCATGTGGCTGCCTCCTTTCTATGCTTTATTCGCTTTCTTCTTTGAGCCGCCCGCGGAGGCAGCCTTCTTTGCAAAATCATCAATGACAGCCTTGGCGGCGGCGCGGCCGTTCGTAACGGCCGGACCCATGCCGTTTCCGCTGATGGCATGGGCTCCCGCGAATTCGAGTCCTTCAATGAAGTGATCCTCTTCTTTCATCTGGAGCCTTGCTATGGCGTGGTCATCGATGCTGTGGGAATAACCGTAAATGCTGCCTTTCCATGCGCCTACATAGTGGGCGACGGTGACAGGTGTGGATACTTCGATCTCCACAATGTGGTCGCGGATGTTGATCCCGCTGACCCTTTCGTACTCGGTAATCATGTCGAGCGCCATTTTGCGCTTGAAATCGTAGTAGTCCTCTTCTTTCAGATCGAGGAAACCCTGTACCAGCGGCAGGTTTGTGATCGAGAACTGGCACATTCCCTCAGGCGTAGCGCCCGGGTTTGCCAGATCGAGGCATATCGATGTCAGATACTTGTAAGGTCCCAGAGTCTTGCCCTGTTCCCAGATTTTGTCCGTATCCATGGTCTCGCCTGCCGAGAAGATGTTGTAATCCTTGATGCCGAGGTTCTCCGGAGTGTCGTCGAGCACCATCATCACTGATGCGGTCGTGACTGAAAGTCTGCGGCCGTTCACCATCTTGATGGCTCCCACAGGCACTTCTGACAGCGGCTCTATCATCTGTGTGTATACCTTGTTAGGGTATGCAGCCGAAATGACATAATCGCAATTGATCTCGTCGCCGCGCTTCGTGCGCACGCCCGTGACCTTGCTGTCCTTAACGAGGATCTTCTCGACTTCCTGGCAGAACTCGATCTGAGCGCCGTTCTTCTCGGCCCTGTCCTGGAGCTTCATGCTCATCTCGTGCGAGTACTTCTTAGGCACATAGCTTCCGCCGCGGAAGTAGTCCGCCATCAGGAACGCGTAGATCGTGAAAGGCAGTGTGCTCATAGGGTTTCCGACGTAGATCCAGTACGGTGTCAGAATGTCCACGATGTCCTGCGGGAATCCGAATGTATCGATGACTTCCGTCGCAGTATAGCCAGCGGTCTTTACGAAATCAGGATGCTTCATGAGCATCGCAGGCTTGCTCATCGGTGTTACCGACAGGGTATTCATCGAGTCATATACCCTGTTGCATAGCTGCATGAGCTCGAGCACCTTCGGGCCCCAGCCCGGATACTGCGCGTCGATCTCATCCGCCATTCTCCCGAAGCCCGAATGCAGCGTGATGTCGATACCCTTGCCGGGCTCGACGAATCTGTACGCTTCAGGCACCTTGAGCCAGTCGATGTCGACACCGCACTCGTCAAAGAACGTGCCGACCTTGAGCCTGTCCTCTCTGGAACCGATGCTCATCATCTCATGGAGTGTAGCCTCTATCTCGATGCCGTTGCGGACATAGCTCGTGGCCAGGCCGCCGGGGAGATTGTGCTTCTCCAGGATAAGGATGTCGTTGATGCCTTTCTGCTGTAACTGCAGGGCAGCGGAGAGCCCGGCAAGCGCTCCGCCGATGATCACGACATCATAGTGATCTTTATAAAATTTCATTGCTCCCTCCCGAAGAGAATAACTCTTTACTTTCAACCAAATCATTATATAAAGGGCCGTTAAAATACTCAATATAAGGCTTGATATTTAATAAACAATGTCTTATAATCTGCGGCGGAAACTGTTAGGTATTGTTTAGTTTCCATATTTAAATAGTAGGTAATCGAAATTATCAGGAGGTTTTATATGATATTTCAGCTTTACAGCAGCCACGCCGGTATGCAGCTTATCGGCTGGGTACTCGTCTTTATCGGCCTGATCCTCATGAACGAGATCGGCAGAAAGACAAAGGTTGGCGGCATGGTCGTATTCGTGATCATTCCTGCTATCCTTACACTTTACTTCATTCTTGCACACGTAGGAATGTTCGGCGGACCGGAGAACCCGACCGTCGCATTCATGGACGGCTGGTTCCACTACTTCAAGCTCTATGCTGCTGACATCGGCTGCGTAGGTTTCATGATGATCAAGTACGAGTGGGGCCTCGGCAAGAAAGCATGGTTCAAATGGTGGCCTTGGTTCATCGTTGCGGCCAACATCATGATCGCTAACGTATCCGATATGGAATCCGCTCTCGCTGCATTCTCCATCACTGGCGACCTTTCAGGCGCATGGTGGGCATCGAACGAAGGCGTATTCATCTACGGCGGATGGTGGAACGTAGTCAATGCACTTGCAGGACTCATCAATATCTTCTGCATGACAGGCTGCATCCACCTGTTCACATCGAAGGACAAGAACATGTCCGACATGCTCTGGCCTGACATGACCATCTGGTTCATCCTCGCATACGATGTGTGGAACTTCGAGTACACTTACCTCAATCTTCCTACACACAGCTGGTACTGCGG